>JABDRA010000540.1 GCA_013041995.1 Anderseniella sp.
TTTCCGAACCCCAGTAGACGTCCGTCTCGGGGTGCCAGATGTCCTCGCGGCCGAAAGCGAAGCCGAAGGTTTTCAGGCCCATCGACTCGTAGGCGATGTTGCCGGCGAGGATCATCAGATCGGCCCAGCTGATCTTGTTGCCGTACTTCTTCTTGATCGGCCACAGCAGGCGGCGCGCCTTGTCCAGGTTCGCGTTGTCCGGCCAGCTGTTGAGGGGGGCGAACCGCAGGGTGCCGTCGGCGGCGCCGCCGCGGCCGTCGCCCACGCGGTAGGTGCCGGCGCTGTGCCAAGCCATGCGGATGAAGAGCGGACCGTAGTGGCCCCAGTCGGCCGGCCACCAGTCCTGGCTGTCTGTCAAAAGCTTATCAACGTCGTCCCATACGCCCTTAAAATCGAGAACTTTCACCGCCTCGCGGTGATCGTAGCTTGGATCCATCGGGCTGACACGGGCATCGTGCTGGTGCAGGATGTCCAGGTTCAGCGCGTTGGGCCACCACTTGGTCGGGTTATTGTTCATTTCGGTGTTGCCACCGTGCATGACCGGGCATCCGCCCTTTATAGAAGTATGTTCGTTCATCGTATCCTCCTTGTGCGGCAAGGCCATTAAGTACTCATCATCTAGGATCACTTTAACTTTGCCAGTTCATAAAAACCAATTTATTCTGCTAACTGAAACGATAAGCTGGACAAATGATTGGCTTGACGCTCAAACACCTGCGCTACTTCGACGCCCTCGCTCGTTTCGGCCATTTCGGCCGGGCCGCAGAATCCTGTGGCATCTCGCAACCGGCAATATCGCTGCAGATCAAGGAGCTTGAGACGATGCTGGGCACACCGCTGGTCGAGCGCCGGACGCGGGAGATTCGATTGACCTCGCTCGGCGAGGATTTTTTGTCTCGGGCACGCAAGATTCTAGTGGAAGTCGATGAACTCGACGATCTTGCCCGTTCAACGGAACGGCCGCTGGTGGGCAGGTTGCGCATGGGCATCATCCCCACGGTCGCCCCTTATCTACTTACCGACATCATCAAGGGCTTGTCCGCGCGGATGCCAGCACTCGAGCTGCATCCGCGCGAGACAGTCACCAGGTCGTTGATTGCGGACTTGCTCGATTCGCGGCTAGACGCAGCAATCGTGGCCTTGCCGATTTCGGAACCGGCTTTACAGGAATTCGAGCTGTTCCAGGAGGATTTCGTGCTGGTGCGTCCGTTGAGCGAGACCGAAAAACCAGTCCCTAGTCCTAAGAAGCTGAAAGAAATGCGGCTCTTGCTTCTGGAGGAGGGGCACTGCTTTCGTGACCAAGCTCTGAGCTTTTGCCAGATGACGGACGACCAGCCGCGCAATATCATGGAAGGCAGTTCGTTATCGACCCTCGTGCAGATGGTTGGCGCCGGAATGGGGCTGACTCTGATCCCCGAGATGGCGTTGCCGTTTGAAACCCGGTTTGCCCAGGTTTCTTTGGTGCGCTTTGCACCACCTTGCCCTTCCCGGACAATAGGCATGGTGTGGCGTAAGACGAACCCGCTTGCTAAGCAACTGATGGAGATAGGTGCAATCGTCCGGCAGATAGGTCACAACAAGCACAAAGAGATCTGCCCTGAGCCTTGATCGAAAGCGCAACTGGGTCGAAAGGTTCATTGAAAGAAATCCTCGCGTTGACGACCTACTGAGCTGAACCAATACCACTGCTTTGGCAAAACCGGACTGAACGATTGAAATTTCGACCGGCCTTAGTTTTCCGGTTCTCGCCTGATACCTTTCGTCCAGGTTTGCTTCCGAGGGACCGCGTTGGATCTGGCGAGTGATCGCTCCGGGGCAAACTCGGAAGTCGGGCGCGGCGCCGTTGATTTCCGTTGTGCCGCTGAAATTGGATTCTTCGAGAGCAGCACTTTAGATTCCGTTTTGTCCGCATAGCCGTCGTCGCTACGCTAGGTCTCCATTGTCTTCAGCTGGATGTGTCCCCACCGCCATGAAACGCATGTTCTATGTCAGTCGATTTTCCCGACCGCTTTCGAAGCGCGACATAGAACAGATTCATGGCTCGGCTGTTCGGTTCAATAGTCAGCACGGCGTCACGGGCATACTGGTCTGTCTCGGTGACACGTTCTTTCAAGTGCTGGAGGGGAAACGAGCCATAATAAATCAATTATACCATACGCGCATCGTTCCGGATAACCGTCACTTTGATGTGATTTGCTTGAAATCCGAATCTGGAGTGAGCCAACGCATGTTTCCTGAGTGGGACATGCGAGTATTCGATCTCAACGATGAAGCTGAAGCCTTGCCTATGGCTTTTCGCCAAATGTTATCCGCACTGCTCGAATCCAACTACATGATCGCGCAGTATACCCAGCCAAGCATTCTTAAGATGCTGGAAAACGGCGTGAATCCTACGACGGTCAAACCGCGAAAGAAACACGTAACAGTTCTGTTCAGTGACATTATCGGATTCTCCCAATTCGCGGAGCGGCTGAACCCGGATGATCTGATTGATCTCGTCAACAGACATGCTCAAATTTGTATCGAACAAGTGGACAAAAATAGCGGGCAGGTAAACAAACTACTGGGTGACGGTGTGCTGACCTATTTCACCGACCGGGGCACGGATGCTGCTTTAGAGGCGGCAACTGGCATTCTCAAAGAAATGGAACGGCAGAGGCGATCGGCGAGAGACGGCAGTCCCCACCAATTGTTATTCGCCGGTGTCGGCTTGGCGAATGGCGTGGCCTATGAGGGCAATGTTGGTTCTGAACTGAAGCGCGACTTTACCATCTTGGGAAACACGGTGAACCAGGCCTCACGGCTGGAGTCGCTGACAAGGCGATTGAATTTGCGGATAATTATGAGTGAAGCGGTAGTCGAACGTGCCAGTCCATCCCGCAATTTCATATCGCTTGGCAGACATAAGCTGATAGGCCAGTCGGCTGCCATGGAAATTTTCAGCCTGAAATCATTTGCACCGCTGAATATCGAAAAACTATATGCGCAGATCGATGAGATGCTGAGCCGGAGTTGATCGACGGTCGGCAAGTCCGGGCGGTGCATCAAGGACATTGAGTTGGCAGGCAATTGACCTCGTCAACCTGGCCACAGCGACAAAGGACGAACTGATATGCTTAGCTCGGTGCTGCCGATTGTTGCATAGCTCCAGAATGACAGTGTCGGTCAGAAAAGGACTCTTTACAATTGCGCGAATAGAGTCCGCATTGTCCCAAAAGCTGCTATTCACAAAGATCATCGACAACGGCAGCTGTGCCCACGAAACCGTCAATCTGCTTGGTCTTCGCACCATTTAGATCTTAACGCTTTCCCGACAAGGTGCCAGAACTTCGCCTCATCGTGCTCGCCGTGCAGCTTCAGCTCGTTTATGCGGATGTCAATCTCCTTTTGAGCTTTCTGTCCGAACCGATCGAACGTTATGCTGGCTGCTAGATGAACCTTCTCTTGAAGCGATCTCATAAATCTCCCCGCGCTTATTTGGATCTGTTACGGAAACCTAGAAGATGAGGATCAATCGCAAGGGTCTGTTGACGGCTCTGTCCAAAGATTGGGTATTGGACAATCGACACGGTTGTCTCCATCGCCTGGTCCCCGAAAGCTATCTTGCGGACAGGCTGGAGCCGCTACACATGTATACGATGCGCCCTGTGGTATCGCTGGCAGCATTGCACCGAGATGTCCGGGCAAGACCACAATGGCATCTTCTGGATTCTGCGTCCTGGTGCTCCCTGGCATAAGCGGTGCAGTCTTGTGAGCGTTCATTCGATCTCTGCTGAAGAAACTGAGATGTGGTAACTCCAGTCTCCTTGGGACGGATCGAATGAACAAGCCATTGAAAGCTCACATCTAGTCGGCAATCCTGTCAGCCTGCTGCGCGCCGATTCTCCGGAAAGTGAACTCGTCAGCCATTTCGCCGTCCGCTTGCGCCTGTCCGGCGATTTTCAGCATTGTGGCGTGCATCGGTGACAGCGAACAGGCAGGATCGGTGGCCGCCGCGTCTCCCGCAATGGCCAGCGCCTGGCACCGGCATCCGCCAAAATCCGCCTCGCGCCGCTCACAGGACCTGCACGGTTCCTGCATCCAGTCGGTACCGCGATAGGCATCAAAAGCTGGCGAACTGTCCCAGATGTCTGCCACTGATTTGTCCTTCACATTGTCGAATGTCAGATGCGGAATTGTGTGTGCCGCATGGCACGGCATGGCAGAACCGTCCGGCGTTACCATGAAGGCGTCCTGGGCCCAGCCGCCCATGCAGGGCTTGGGAAACTCCGCATAATAGTCCGGTGTCACGAAATCGATCAGCAGAACACCGCGCAGGCGCTCGCGGGCTTCTTCAACAATATCCACCTGCCGCATGACATCGTCCCACGCCGGCATCAGCTGTGTGCGATTGATCAGGGCCCAGCCATAATACTGGACATTGGCAATCTCCAGCCGGTCAGCGTCCAGTTCCAGGGCAAGCTCAATGAAATCCTCGACCTGGTGAATGTTGTGCCGGTGGATCGGCGCGTTCAGGGTGAGCGGCAGTTTTGCAGCCCGGACAACCCGCGCAGTTGCCAGTTTCTGTTCGTGCGCGCCTTTCATGTTGCCGATTTTCTCGGTGACCTCAGGTGTTGCGCCCTGCACAGACAGTTGTACATGGTCAAGGCCGGCATCTTTCAAACCGCCTATTCGCTCCGGCTTTATGTTGACCCCGGCCGTAATCAGGTTTGAATAAACCCCGCGCGACGACAGCGCCGCGACAATCTCTTCAAGGTCACCTCGCAGGGTCGGCTCGCCGCCGGACAGATGCACCTGCAAAATCCCGAGGTCGGCGGCTTGATTGAACACCCTGGTCCAGTCGGCAGTTTCAAGTTCAGTGTTTGCCTTCAGCAGTTTGGCCGGATTGGAACAGTACGGGCATTGCAACGGGCAGCGATGGGTCAGTTCTGCCAGCATGCCGATGGGCGGTCCGGGAGCAGTCATGCGATTACCAGCCTCCTGTCAGCCCATGTTTGCAGAAACCCGCATACGTCGTCGCCAACGACGGCTTCGGGTGCATCATACTCAGCCGCCAGAGACGATATGATTTCAGCAACCGTCGTCTTGCCGTTGCATCGTTTGAGAATGTCATGACTGACATCATCAGGCCACATTACCTTCTCCGGCGACAGCAGCGCCCATGCACCGCGTACCGGTTCAAACTGCAACCGCACGAACGAGGGCAGGCCCGGGCAGCTTGCGCTTGTGATCATGGTGCGTTGGCGTTCGGCTGCAGCCATAACGGGTTCAACTGACCTCCGGGATGAAGGCGCCGGGCGCAATGTTTCCGCCCGGTTCGACATAAGCGAACTGCAGCGCATCCAGCATGGCCCACAGAATATCACATTTGGTGATCAGTGCATTGACGCAGGCCTGCTGTTTTTCCGCCGTGTCCGCATGACGCTGAACATAACTCAACGCAACTTCGGCATCACGTGGCGCCTGGTGCAGCCTGGGTTTGAAATAGGCCAGCGTGTCTTCGGTGATATAATCGTACTTTGCCAGCATGGCCGGCACCCGTTCGCTAATGACTTTAGGTGAAAACAGTTCGGTCAGCGACGAGGCAACCGCCTCCAGAAAGCTGCGCTGCGATACCAGCGTCAGATACTGGTTGACCGCAAACCGGGTCGCGGGAAGCGCTTTCGCCTCGGACATCACCATGGCTTCATCCAGGCCCAGCCCGGTGGCCAGCGCGATCCACCGCTTGATGCCGCCGATCTTGTCGTCCGTCCCGTCGTGATCAATGATCCGTTCGCGCCACTCAATGCGAAACTCCGAATTTTCCGCGCGAGACAAGATGATGGCGTCTTTCTTCGGGATGGCCGCCTGATAGCAATACCTGTTGAGCGCCCAGGCCTGCATCTGTCCCCTTGTCAGCGTTCCGGCAGTCATCATTTTGTGGAACGGATGATTTATGTGATAGCGGGCGTCGCCGACATCGCGGAGTATTTCCTCAAGGCGCTCACCCGAAACAGCCTCGCCCGTGATGGTCCAGTCTTCGCTCACAGTTCCACCTCCTGCCCGTCATGACCGACTTCCCATCCGGCCCTTGTAACAATTTCCCGCTCCGGGGAGGCCGGATCAAGTACCGGATTGGTGTTGTTGATGTGTACGAAAATACGCCGGACAATGTCGGTGTCCTTGAGCGACGCCAATGAGCCATCATCCCCCGACATGGCGATATGACCCATGCGGGCACCTGTCTTGGCGCCCACACCGGCATCCGGCATTTCGGTGTCGGTAAAAACCGTGCCATCAAACAACAGACACCCGGCACCCGAAAGCCGATTGCGCAGTTCATCAGTGACCCGCGCGCAGCCCGGAATGTAATGAACGGCTTCACCCGCGTCGGCGCCCGGCACTGCAATGCGCACACCGATTGTGTCGCCGTCGTCGGAACCAAAATTCACCGGATCGGAGTTGTCTTCCAGAAACAGCGCAATCTTGCCCGGTACTGCATAGGTTTCAATTTCGATTCCGAGCGGACCATCGGGGCCTTCAAGCTGAGTTGTACCGCCCAAAGGCAGTTCAATGCGCTTCACCAGCATTTCATCGAGCACCCGAAAAATCGGATTGTTGGCCAGTGCTTCCAGAATCCTGGATGAGGCGTAAAGGTTGAAGGCCTGTTTTTCGCGCAGCGTCAGCAGTCCGGCAATATGATCAACGTCGGCATTGGTCAGTACCACTGCCTTGATCGGGGAGTTGCGCAGCGGTCCGTTTGCGTCCGCCTGCAGTTCCGGCGTGTTCGAGATCTGTTCACGGATGTCGGGAGAGGCATTGAACAATGCCCAATTGCAACCGTCCGCGGAAGCAGCAATGCTGGATTGAGATCTCGGCGTCAGGCCGGTTTTCGGGGACCGGACTTCACGGCTTAACCTGTAATTGCAGTTCCACTGCGGGAAACCACCACCGGCAGCGGACCCAATGATCTTTAGCTTCACGACCACCTGCCAAAGCAAACGCGCGATCCGGCAAGCGGATGCGCGCGCCTGATAATGTCAGCCAAAACCACCCGGGCCAAAACAGCTAGGGTGGTTCCGCTGGAGTTACTTGCTGACCGATGCGGGCAGATAACGGGAAATTTCAAACCCGGCTTCTACTTCACACATGGCTGGCTTTGACCAAACTTTCTTCATTATGAAGACCTCCAAAATTGATTGCTGGCTCCATCTGGCGGACCAACGTGAACAAATGTACCCAAGATCAAACCAAACTCAAAATCTTATTTTTCTCTAATTATCTGATCTGTTTGAAATAAAAAGAAAAATTAGTTATTCCCACTCAAGTTCGGCAAAGGCTGCGGAAACGTTTCTGGCGTTGAAGTCATCAAACAGCACCCAGGCCTGCTTTTCATCGACACCGATCTCGCGGGCGGCTTGTGACAGCGGCACGCCGCGCTCGATGTAGTCACGTATCTGGGTGACAAGTTCGTCCAGATATCGTTTTTGCGCCAGCAGGGCGTCGGGCCATGGCATCTCAGGCGGGCCGTGTCCCGGCACGACACGGCTGATTTTTTCTGCCGCCAGCCTGTCCATCAGGGCCAGCCACCCCTTTATGCTGCCGTCGACGACGGGCACATGCCCGGAAAACAGCAGATCACCCATGAACATGGTTGCCGTTTGCTCGTCTGTCACAGTCAGGTCATTGTCTGTATGAGCAGTTGAATGGGCTTCCACGCGCAATTTTCGATTACCCAGGTCCAGAATTGCAACACCCTCTATGCTTCGTGCAGGCGGGATGATTTCGACGCCTTCAAATGCATCACCAAGCAGCGGCTTGTTGGCCTGCAGGTACTGGTCTTTGCGGGCAGCCAGTGCATGTGCAAGCTTGTAGTGGCCGATAAACTCAGGATTGTCACTTACGAACGCAGCATTTCCGAACACGTGGTCGGGATGCATGTGGGTATTGATGACGTATTTGATCGGCAGGCTGGTGCGGGCGCGAATGGCAGCTTTCAGCGCCAGGCCAACTGCCCTGCTGCCGCCGGTGTCCACAACTGCGACCGCTTCATTGCCGATAATGAAACCTGTGTTGGAGATATCACCGGCGTTTTCCGGTGTGAACAATTCATGCGCACCTGTATGCACGAACACACCTGGAGCGATTTCTGTCACATGGGCCGGCACCGTCGAAGTGTCCGCCTTCGCTGAGCAGATCGCAGGCGCAAGAACAGCAAACACACACAACAGGCAGGCACAGACGAGCCTTGCAAACCGCAACACACGCATTTCGCATGGTAAAACGTCAGACGTTCCGTCAACAAACATTTTCCAGTAGCCCTCGATTATTGGGATATTGCGACATGCCGGTTGTCGTGCACTTGAAGTTTGCTGACCTTGCGTAACACTCGCAGGCTCCCATTTTGTAGTATGTGAGTGTTACAACGTAGTATTCAGATACTACGGTCGTATTCAATTTCGAGTTTAATTATGCAGCACCCATGCATAAAGTACACAATAAACAATTGTTTATAATCAGGGTCAAAAATTTCACTTGTTGCATATGCGAACAAGATGTTGCGCTGCAAAATGTGTCCGAATATTGTCAGCCCTCTCCTGCTATCCTGCATCATGGAACTGAAATCTGTAAAAATCAGTTGCACGAGCGCTGGCGAAAAAACATACTTTGTGCTCAGGAACTGCATTGTCCGTTTCCAGATCGGTGACGTTACTGTTGTTTCTGAGTCCAAGAGCACCCGCCATGAATGGTTTGGCGAGGGTTTGGCGAGATGGGCGATCCGCTTGGCTCCTGGTATCGACTCGTTGAAAACGACCAGCGTCGCACTGACACTATGGTCCAACAATATAAGCGGAGGAAATCGAGTAATGCGGAAATCACTCTTAGTAACAACTGTCGCTCTGACGGCCCTGTTGGCCGGCGGAACCGCACAGGCAAATGATGGTTTGATTAAGGACATCGACAACGCATCCAACTGGGCTATCCAGACCGGAGACTATGCCAATCAAAGGTACTCAAAGCTCGACCAGATCAACAAGGACAACGTCAAGGACCTGAAGGTTGCATGGACCTTCTCGACCGGCGTTCTTCGTGGTCATGAAGGCTCTCCCCTCGTGATCGGCGACATGATGTATGTCCATACACCGTTCCCCAACAATGTGTACGCGCTTGATCTTGCCAATGACGGCGCCATCAAGTGGGTCTATGAGCCGAAGCAGGATCCCAATGTGATCCCGGTGATGTGCTGTGACACGGTGTATCGTGGAGTGGCTGCTGCCAACGGCATGATTTTCCTGCATCAGGCTGACACAACCGTTGTTGCACTCGACGCTGAGACGGGTGAGGTCAAATGGTCGGTGAAGAACGGCGATCCCTCGAAAGGTGAAACCAACACGGCAACGGTTCTGCCGGTCAAGGACAAGGTCATTGTCGGTATTTCCGGTGGTGAGTTCGGCGTTCGCGGCCATGTGACCGCCTACAACATGGCCGACGGGTCAGTTGCATGGCGTGGTTATTCCATGGGACCTGACAGCGACACCCTGATCAATCCGGAAAAGACCACCCATCTCGGTCAGCCTGTCGGCAAGGATTCCGGCACCAACACCTGGGAAGGTGATCAGTGGAAGATCGGCGGTGGAACGACATGGGGCTGGTTCTCTTACGATCCTGAAACCAACCTGATGTATTACGGGTCCGGCAACCCGTCGACCTGGAATCCGGCACAGCGTCCAGGCGACAACCGCTGGTCAATGACTGTCTTTGCCCGCGACGTGGATACAGGCGAAGCCAAATGGCTGTACCAGATGACCCCGCACGACGAGTGGGATTATGACGGTGTCAACGAGATGATCCTCGCAGACATCAAGGTGAAGGGCGAAGACCGCAAGGCCCTCGTGCACTTTGACCGTAACGGGTTCGGCTACACGATGGACCGGGTCACCGGTGAGTTGCTGGTGGCTGAAAAGTTCGACCCGAAAGTCAACTGGGCAACCCATATTGACATGAAGACCGGACGCCCGCAGGTAGTGGCCCAGTACTCCACCGCGCAGAACGGCGAAGACGTCAACTCCACCGGCATCTGCCCCGCAGCGCTCGGTTCGAAGGATCAGCAACCTGCATCGTTCTCGCCAAAGGCGCAGACTTTCTTCGTGCCCACAAACCACGTGTGCATGGACTATGAACCGTTCCGCGTCAGCTACACCGCAGGCCAACCCTATGTGGGTGCCACCTTGTCGATGTATCCGGCTCCGGACAGCCACGGCGGCATGGGCAACTTCATTGCCTGGGATGCCGGCGAAGGCAAGATCAAGTGGTCCAAGCCTGAGAAGTTCTCGGTATGGTCAGGTGCACTGGCGACCGCTGGCGATATCGTGTTCTACGGTACGCTGGAAGGGTATCTGAAGGCTGTTGATGCCAATACGGGAGATGAGCTTTACAAGTTCAAAACCCCGTCCGGTATCATTGGCAACGTGATGACCTATGAGCGCGAAGGCAAGCAGTATATCGGCGTGCTGTCAGGCATCGGCGGCTGGGCAGGCATTGGCCTGGCAGCGGGCCTCACCGATCCACAAGCCGGTCTTGGCGCCGTGGGTGGTTATGCCGGGCTGAAAAACTACACCCGCCTGGGTGGTCAGCTGACAGTGTTTGAACTGCCGTAAGGCAAAACGTTCAACACAACAACAAAAGCGCCCGGCGTGCGGATTTGTCCGCCGCCGGGTTCTTTAAACTGGACCGGCAAGTTTCTCTGCGGTCTTGCGTCTGCGCGCCGCCACGATAACATTCCATATCCTGCCGGGAGGAGCCGGTTGCCCGCTCCAGGAATTGTTCGATTATTAAATGAGGATGCATAAATGCGACCCGGATTGTTTGTACTGTCAGCGACTGTTGGTTTGTCAATTTCTGTTTTTTCGCTGTCCGCGCTGGCAGCAGGTGAAAAGCGGGAGGATGATGGGAAATGGCTGACCCCTGACGACACCATCACCTACAATGTAAAGGAAGACGGCGCGGTTGACTGGTATACCTACAATGGGTTCCGCCGCTATCATTCCGAGTGCCATGTGTGCCATGGCCCAGATGGCATGGGCAGCACTTATGCACCTGCCCTCATCGATTCAATCAAGAACCTCGACTATTACGATTTTGCAGAGGTCGTGATGAGCGGCCGCGAGCGCAAGCTCGCCGACGGCTCGAGCAGCATCATGCCGGCCTTTGGCGACAACAAGAACGTGTCGTGCTACGGCGAGGATATTTACGCATACCTGCTTGCCCGTGCCGACGGTGCAATTGAGCGTGGCCGCCCGCGCAAACGGGATGCCAAGCCGGAAGGTGCAAAGGAAACCGAAAGTGCCTGCCACTAAACCATCGGACCTGTTCGGGTCACTTGCTGCGGCTGCATCGGCCGGGCTTGTGGTGTTTGCCGGGTTCCTGACCCCGGTGTCTGCCCAGACAACGGACCTGGTCAACAAATCGTCCCTGCGGGTGTGCGCCGACCCGGCCAACTCGCCAATGTCGAATGAAAAGCGTCAGGGCTTCGAAAACAAGATCGCGGACCTGATCGGCAAAGCTTTCAAGATACCGGTCACCTATACCTGGTTCCCGCAGGCCACAGGCTTTGTGCGCCAGACGCTCAATGTGAAAAGATGCGACCTGATCATCGGTTTTGCACAGGGTCATGAGCTGGTGCAGAACACCAACCATTATTATCGCTCGATCTATGTCATGTTTCACAAGAAGGGCAACGGGCTGGACAAGGTGGAATCGCTTGACGACCCTGCCCTGGCAAACAAAAGCATTGCAGTAGTGGCAGGAACACCGCCGGCAACGATCATGGCGATGAATGGGATGATTGGAAACGCCGTGCCGTTTCCGCTCACCGTCGACCGACGGCACGAAGCCCCTGCTGAAAAGATGATCAGCCAGGTTGCATCCGGCGAGGTGCCGATGGGCATTTTGTGGGGCCCGATCGCCGGGCCGCTGATCAAGCAGATGGCCCCTGATCTGGCTGTCAGGCCGTTGAACAAGGAAACCAAGGGGCCGCGCATGTCCTATCGCATCACCATGGGACTGCGCCCGAACGAACCTGAATGGAAACACCAGCTCAATGAGTTCATCAAGAACCACCAGGCCGAGATCAACAAGGTTCTGCTGGATGCAGGCGTACCGATAGTCAACGAAAAAGACCAGTTGATAAAACAATGATGCCGCCGCCCTACATGCAGGCGCGCCGCGACATTTGCAGATTGCTGCTGGCAGTCACCGTCATTGCACTGCCTTGCGGCATGCTGCGTGCCGAAGACGTTGCCGAGCCTGGAGACTACCGGATGAGCCATTTCAGGGCACCGGTGCCGGATACCTTAAAAGGTGCCAAAGTGGTGACCTCGGAACAGGCATTTGATATCTGGAAGACAGGCAATACCGTATTTGTGGATGTGTTGCCGCAAGCTCCAAAGCCGGACAAGCTACCCAAGAACGTGATCTGGCGCGACAAGCCGCGGATCACAATCAAGGGGGCTGCCTGGTTGCCAAACGTCGGTTTCGGCAAGTTGCATGAGACCATGCATGAATTCTTTTCTGCTGAACTTGAGACGTTGACCGGTGGCAACAAGTCGAAACCGGTTCTGTTTTACTGCCTGCTGGATTGCTGGATGTCGTGGAACGCCGCCAAGCGGGCCGTGGAATATGGCTATAAGGACGTGACCTGGTATCCTGACGGAACCGACGGCTGGACGCTGCAGGATTACCCGACTGAAAGCGTGCTCCCCAAGTTCCCCATAAAGTAAGGCTGACAGCTTCCCGACAACAGCTGCCGCTCAGCCATCGATGTTGTTGGCAATTTCACGGGCAATGAGAAACAGCCTCTTTTCCAGCAAGGTCGGCACTTCGCATACAAATCTGGTGGACTTTTCACGATCATCAAATATACGCGTTTGCCAGTTGAGGCGCTCTTCTATTTCACGGCGCTCGGCCAGTTGCTGCTCCGACGGGTCCTGATTTTTCAATGAAGCCTCAAGCTCTGCACGGGTCTTGCGGACATTGTCAGCCAGTTCTCTCTGGCGTTTGGTAAATCGTTCAATGCCGGCAATGATATCGCGCCGCTCGGCCGCAACGAGATCAAATGATGCAGCGAACAGACGGGTCATCTCGACTGGCCGTTCGTTTTTGTCGAGCTGCTTGGCAAAGGCTGCAATGAACGCCGCCACCTGAGCTTCATCATATCGTCTGACGACGAGTTTCTTTGCTGTGGTACCTG
>JABDRA010000543.1 GCA_013041995.1 Anderseniella sp.
GTCTGGAACCCTGCAATGGCTGTATCCGTGCCCGTGGTCATGGGCGGTAAGCGGGTTGGATCGGTGTCTGTGCTGGCCGATATCTCGGATCTGCGCCGGCAGTTTCTTGAAGGTGTCATTGCTTCGCTGATCGCTGCGCTGGTCGCTTCGCTGTTGGGTATGGGAGTTTCATCCCGCCTGAAGCGGTCGGTGACATCACCGCTGGACAACTTGATGGGCACTATATCAAGGGTCCGTGACGAGAAGGATTTGACCGTTCGTGCCGAGCGCGTCAGCAATGATGAAATCGGCAAGCTGGTCGATGTATTCAATGACATGCTGGACCAGGTCAATGCCCGGGACATGGCGCTGGCCCGGCACCGTGAAGGCCTGGAACGTACGGTGCAGGAGCGCACAGCAGAACTGCAGGTTGCGAAAGAGGCAGCAGAAGCGGCATCTGAGGCAAAGTCCACTTTCCTGGCCACCATGAGCCATGAAATCCGCACGCCGATGAACGGCATGATGGTCATGGCAGAGCTGCTGGCCGCCGGCAAGCTGCCATCTGCGTTGCAGCGGTATGCCAATGTGATCGTCAATTCCGGCCAGTCGCTGCTGACCATCATAAATGATCTGCTCGACCTGTCCAAAATCGAGGCCGGCCGGCTGGAGCTTGAGAATTTGCCGGTTAGTCCGCGTGCAACCATGGATAACGTTCTGGCGCTATTCTGGGAGCAAGCCAACGCAAAAGGGCTGCAACTGGTTTCTCATGCAGACCCATCGGTGCCGGACACATTCACTGCGGACCCGGTTCGCCTCACGCAAATTCTCACCAATCTGACGAACAACGCGATCAAGTTTACTGAACACGGCCATGTCGGTGTCGCCGTCAGGCAGGTCAGGCCGACGGGTGACCTAGACGAGATGATTGAGTTTTGCGTAAGTGATACCGGTATTGGCATCGACGAAGACAAACTCACCAGCGTTTTCGATGAGTTTACTCAGGCTGATGCCAGCACAACCCGGCAATTTGGCGGAACCGGACTGGGCCTGAACATCTGCCGCAAGCTGGTTGATGCCATGGGCGGCACCATCCGGGTGGAAAGCAAACTCGGCGAAGGCAGCCGCTTCATTGTCACGCTGCCGTGTCATGATGCGGTCACGTCGGCTCGTCCACGTTTGCACGATAGCAAGCTGTCTCCGATGCTGGTCTGTCTGGAAGATGACAACCTGGCCAACGCCATTGCAAATCAGTTCAAGGCTTATGGTGCAAGGATTGAAACTATTCAGGAGGCTGATCTGACTCCAGACCGGTTGACCTCTGCGGGTGTTATTGTGACGTCTGCCGTGCTGGCACGCGCCGTTCTCGACCGGTCTCCTGCAAAGACGCCGCAGTTGGTGATCATCCAGCCGATTGGCAACAATGCCGCCTGGACGATGCTGGATGCCGGTTTGACAGGTGATATTCTGCCATTGCCAGTGTCACAGGCTGATATGATGGCTATTGCAACTGCCATGCAGTCGGGAAAACTTCGCGGAAAGGATGCCGGACCTGCCGGAACCGCCGGTGCGAAAGAGCTGCCGGTGTTGAGCGGTACGCGGGTCCTGGTGGCTGATGACAATGCGGTCAATCGCGAGGTTATCGCAGAGGTTCTGCGCCAACTCGACGTGACCTTCGATCTGGTTGAGGATGGCTCGCGTGCGCTGACGCAATGGCGCGCTGACAATTACGACCTGGTGTTGATGGACTGCTCCATGCCGGTAATGGACGGGTTGGAAGCAACACGGCAATTGCGCCGGGAGGAGGGTGATAGCGGGCGTTCCCGCACACCGGTGATTGCCCTTACAGCGCTTATCGAAGGTGGTAATAATGCAGGTTCCTGGCATGAGGCGGGAATGGATGCGCTCATCACCAAGCCGTTCGCCATCGCACAGATTGCCGAGGCCATACAGAAGCTAACCGTTGAGGCCGCTCTCCAGGCATCGCAGGCTGCTTCCCATCTGCAATCTTCTGCCGACCAAGACAGCAGGATACATGGCGATAATCCGGCCATCGATACAGTGGCAGTGCAGGTGCTCGACGAAAGTGTGCTGCGGGACCTGCTTGACATCGGGGCAGGTGATCCCAAGTTCGTCAGGCGCATGTTTGACCTGTTTGAAGAAAATGCCGACCCCGCGCTTGAACGACTTACACAAGCAGCCGGCAATCCAGACCTCATCCAGCTGGCAGATGCAGCGCATGCTCTGAAATCCATGGCATCCAATCTTGGAGCAAGACGCCTGGTTTCTGCTTGCGAGGCAGTCGAAACAGCGGCGCGAAACGACGAACAGTTTGATGTCAGTCAGTCTTTGCAGCTGATCTCTGATGAAATTACTGCCGCCCGGAGTGCTCTGGACCAGCGCATAAACGCAGCCTGAGGTTACGATGCTTCAGCGCCATGTCACGACATGAAAGCTGGCTGTTGAAGCCAGCTACTCGCGCTAAGCCTATGCGTTGACCTGTTGCAGCATCTCCGGATCATCATGACGCTGCCAGGTTTGGCATCGCAGGATGGCGTGCAGGGCGCTCGCAGATACCGGTTTTTTGAGATGTCCGATAGCTTTGAGCGTGTCAAAGTTGGCCAGTGTTTCGGCCATTTTAATCACCGTGGCAGGCAAACTTGAAATGATCAGAATACGCATTTCAACGTTGTGTTTTTTCAGGTGGCTCAATAATTCGAAGCCATCAACTTCCGGCATGCTCAAATCAAGCGTCGTCAAGTCATAGGAGGCAGATGCAAATTCTATAAGGTTCTGTGCGTCATTCCCGTTTGCTGCCTCGTCTACCACGACGGAGCCGTTTCCTTCAAAAAACTGCCGCAGAACCGCGCGCAGCAGTGGGTCATCATCTATGATGAGAACTCTGCCAGGGAAATTCTTGAGTGTTTCGTCGGTATTGCTGTCAACTGTCATTGCATACTCTCAACAATGCCGGCATCGGCTTGGTGTCTTCAGTTGGTGCCATATCCTGCGTCCCATGGCGCGTTGCACTCGCTAGCAGCAGTTGCAACTTTTTCGATTACGCCATTGTCGCAATAGATTGCTAAATACTGGTTACCAGCGATTCAGCAGACAGACTGGCAGCAAACCCGGGTATGTTTTCCCGAAAACAGACCTGGAAAACTTGTCATTTTAGTGCCTCCATCGGCTCAACGGACATACGGCGCAATTGGCAATTGCGTTATTTTTCTAACTTGGCCATTCTCCCAATGCATTGATATCACAACAAATGAGGTGCGGGATCTGCAACCGCTCGATTGACTGAGTGGTAGCCGGAAACCTTCACTGCCTTTCCTGGGAGGGGAAATACCATGAAAAAACTGTTTGGCGCAGCCATTGCTTTGGCGCTCATGGCCGGGGCGTCGTTCGCCGGTGATTATCCTGAACGTGAAGTTCTCGGCGTGGTCATGTGGGGCGCGGGCGGTGCCACCGACACGGTGGCGCGTGCGGTCAACCCGGCAGCCGAAGAAGCGCTCGGAAAGCCGATTGTGGTTTTGAACAAATCCGGCGGGGCGGGTGCGATCTCGACGGCCTTTGTCAACGCGGCCCCTGCAGATGGATATACATTCCTGTACGGCGCAGAGAACCCGCAACTGCACCCGGTGATGGGCGTGGCGGGTCTTGATTATTCCAAGTTCTACCCGGTCAATATTCTGGGCCGCGGTGTCGCCGTGATCGCGGTCACTGCAGATTCCAAATACAAGACCATGCAGGACCTGCTGGCCGACATCAAAGCCAATCCGGGTGCGGTGAAAATGGGATCGACCGGTCCCGGCGGCCTGCCGAGCACGATCTCTGCTCTCATCAAGAACTCGGCCGACTTCGAAGTCACTGCCATTCCGTTCGATGGTGAAGGTCCGGGCCTCACTGCAATGCTTGGCGGTGAAGTGGATTTCATGCCAACCGGCATTTCCGCAGCCGCTGAGAACGTGAAAGCCGGCAAGATGCGTGTTCTGGCGGTGGTCAACACCGAGCCGGTTGCAACCCTTCCCGATGTGCCGGCCATTACTGATGCCATCCCGGAGATGAGCAAGTTCCTTCCGTGGGGACCTTTCTATGGTGTGTTCGTCAAACAGGATGTGCCCGATGATGTGAAAGCCAAGCTGGTTGCCACTTTTGATATGGCCGCCAAGAGCGAGACTTTCCAGACCCTGATGGCCAACAAGGGCAATATCATCATGAACATATCCGGTGATGAGGCTGCGTCCTTCCTGAAGAAGTGGCAGCAGGTGACCGCCTGGGCCCTGCAGGATACCGGCGCTGCCAAGGTAAGCCCTGAAACGCTCGGCATCATGCGGGCTGAGTAATCCTGTGTAGCCGGCCCGTGTGATGCGGACCGGTGTCCACAGGAACCAGACACGTGGTGGAGGTAGCCGATGAGTGAGCCTTCAAGGCCTGCTGCCCGGCGTCCGGGCGAGATGATTTTCTGTCTACTGCTTGCCGTGTTCAGCGTCACGGCATTCTGGCAGTCTTATGCCATTTCAGGTTTTACCGGATTGTCGGAACCCGGCGTATTCCCGATGCTGGCATCTGCGACCATGCTGGTCAGCTCGTTGGTGATCATGAAGGACGTACTGTCGAAACCTGCAACCCCTGAAGCGGGATTTGCCCGCTTCAGGCAGGAGGTTGTCCCGCTGCGCCTGGTTGGCGTGATCCTGCTCATTCTGGCCTATGTGGTTGCCATGCCTTTGCTGGGTTTTGTCGCCAGTTCAGCCGGATTTCTGTTTCTGTCCTTCTGGTATTTGTGGCGAAAGGGGCCACTGGTTTCGGCGGCTCTTACGCTTGCATCACTTGCCGTCATCTATTTCATTTTCAGGCAGGTTTTTCAGGTGGTGCTTCCCCAGGGCAGCCTGATGCAGGGCTTGTTCTGACATGGAGGTACTTGGACATCTCGCGATCTCATGGCTCGACCCCTGGCTCTTGTTCCTGACGGCGGCGGGTACGCTGGCCGGTATCTATGTGGGTGCAATTCCCGGTCTTTCAGTGACGATGGCGACGTCCATCCTGATTTCGTTCACCTTCAAATGGCAGGTGAATGAAGCCTTGGCGCTGATTGCAGGCGTATTCGTCGGCGGTGTCTATGGCGGCTCGCGAACCGCAATCCTGCTCAATATTCCCGGCGCGCCGAGCGCTATCGCGACGGCTCTTGAGGGGTATCCGATGGCAAAACGCGGCGAGGCCGGCGAAGCCATCGGCCTGACCACCGTCATGTCGGTGTTCGGCGGCTTCGTCGGTATTGTCGCGCTGGCACTGTTTGCGCCGGTCATCTCCAGCTTTGCGATCATGTTCAACTCGCGGGATTACCTGCTGCTCGGCATGATCGGTATCCTGCTGGTGGGTACCTTGTCTGGTGAGAGTTTCGCCAAGGGGGCTTTTGCAGGGGCGCTGGGCGTGCTGATCGGCATGGTCGGCCTCGACCCGATGACGGCGGAAGGCCGGTTCACGTTCGGCTCGATCACGCTCATGGGCGGCATCCCCTATGTCGCGGCCATGATCGGCTTCTTCGGCGTGGCCGAGGCGCTGTCACAACTCAATAATCTTGATCTGCCGGTGATCAAACAGAAGATCGATCGCATCATCCCGAAGTTCTCTGATGTGAAGAAATACTTCCGGCTGGCGCTGCGCGCCTCGGGTATCGGTACCATCATCGGGGCACTTCCCGGCACCGGCGGTGATATCGCGGCCCTGCTGGCCTATGACGATGCCAGGCGGACCACCAGGAATCCGGAAGTGCCGTTTGGCCAGGGTTGCAAGGAGGGCCTTGTTGCACCTGAAGTTGCCAATAACGCGGCGGTCGGCGGGTCATTTGTTCCAATGCTGACGCTGGGCATTCCCGGTGACGCGGTCACGGCCGTCATCATCGGCGCCCTGTTCATTCACGGCCTGAAACCCGGCCCGCTGCTGTTGGTTGAAACACCGCACCTGTTCTGGTTCACGGTCGGCAATCTGGCACTGGCAAACATTTTCCTGCTGATTTTCGGGCTGACCGGCATCCGTGTTTTTACCAAGATCGTTGAATGCCCCAAGGCCATCCTCATTTCCCTGATCATCGTGCTTTCGGCTGTCGGCACCTATGCAATACAGAACAACCCGTCGCACGTTTACTGGATGCTGGGTTTCGGGGTTGCGGGCTACTTCCTGAAAACCTACGGCTTTCAGGTAGGTCCGATCATTCTCGGTGTTATCCTGGGGCCGATGATGGATGCGAACTACCGGCGCGCCATGATCGGGGCCAGGGGGGATGTAAGTACTTTCCTGTGGGATTTTGTATCGCATCCCATATCGCTTGTGCTGTCTGTCGCATTCGCGCTGATGTTATTGTCGCAAACCCCGTTGTGGCGGCCGATTGTTGCGCAGTTGCGCAGAGGCAGGTAGTGGCAACCGCCACTGGTGGATGTGTATCTGGCGGTGCGGCTGACTGAGTCAGAACGAGTTTTTGGAAACGATTCACCTGGAGAAGCATGCAGAAAGCAATTAAATTTCTTCACTCTCTGGCATCCTGTGGCCTGATCGGTGCGTTGCTTGGGTATGTGATTGTCCTGATTGCCGCACCGCAGGATACACCGGCCGCCTATGCCGACATGCGGCAATCCATAAACGGGCTGAGTAACTATCTGCTGCTGCCTTCGCTGGCGGTATTGCTCGTTTCAGGACTGGTTTCGATGATCGTCCAGCCTGTCTTTCTGGAAAGGCGATGGGTATGGGTCAAGGCACTGTCGGGTCTGGCCATGTTTGAAGGCACGCTCGCCGTAATCGGCGCAAAAGCCAACCACGCGGCAGAAGTCTCGATACAGATTGCCGAGGGCAAGGCAAAGTCCGATGCTCTCGATACCGCTCTGGCTTATGAGTGGCAGTCGCTGGCCTTCATCATGGTTCTTTCGGTGGCGAACGTAGCGCTTGGGGTATGGCGGCCGCCTCTTGGGAAGCGACATGCGGAAAGGGCCTAAGCCATCACCGCGTCAGCCGTCATCGCCAGTTTGCCGCGGTGGTTGCAGGCCCATACGCTGAACGCATCATCACCAGTCTTACGGACATGCAGTGAGAACTCGTGAATGTGGGTCAACGGACTGAGCGCGCGGAACGTGAAGGTCTTCAAGCGCTTGTCGGGTGCCTGCCTGCCGGCGAGATCCATCAGCAATGTTGCCGTCAGCGGTCCGTGAATAATCAGGCCGTCATAGCCTTCCTCGTCACGGCAAAAGTCCACGTCATAATGGATACGATGGCTGTTGAAGGTGATGGCCGAATAGCGAAACAACTGAACCGGAGAAGCCGTCAGGGTGATTGACTTGTCCGGCTCATCAGGTGGCAGCATCGGCTTCGGTGGTGCAGCGTCCGGGGCAGGGGCTTCACGATAGACGATCTGATGTTCTTCACGCATATTGCCGCCGCGGTTGCCGGCAAACTCATGTCCGACGCGGACAAAAACCAGTTTTCCGGTGCGGCCCTGTTTTTCCTCCACCGACAAGATGGTGGAAGTCTTGTCGACGGTTTCGCCGATGCTGAGCGGTCGGGCTATTTTCAGATCGCCCGAGGCCCACATGCGCCGGGGCAGGGTGATGGGCGGCAGAAATTCACCCAGTGCCTGGTGGCCGTCACGACCGATGCCTGAAAGCGGTGTGATGTCGGGGAAAAACGCCCAGTGCCAGCCAGGTGGCAAACAGGCTGCCTCATCGAGGCTCGGCATTGGGCAATCAAGTGTTGCCGCGATCTTTGCCAATTGATTGGCGTCTATCGTGTCACGCGTGACGCGGCTTTGGCCAATCCAGCCTTGCAGGTCGACTTCAGTCATTTGCCGATCTTGTCCAGGTCATAAGGTGTCGACTGGTAAACCTCGTTCAGCCAGTTGCCAAACAGCAAATGGGCATGGCTGCGCCACCTGTTTTCAGGGGTCTTTGTCGGATCATCGCCTGGGAAATAGTTGGGTGGGATGTGGATGGGTTTTCCAGCGGCGACATCGCGGTGATACTCTTCGGCCAATGTGGTCGAGTCATATTCAATATGGTTGAACATGTACAATGTGCGCCGTGCTGCATCATTGACGAGACACAGTCCCGCATCATCGGCTTCCATAAGCACTTCAAG
>JABDRA010000548.1 GCA_013041995.1 Anderseniella sp.
TGACCAGGAACAAAGTGTTTGCCAAAATCGCCGGCATTATTGAGACCGGACGGCAATGGATCGAGGAGTCGAACCGATGCAGACTTTGCTCAATCAAATGCTGAGCCATATGGTGCAGCACGGAAACCTGAGCGTTAGCATGCCCGATGGCAGCGAAACCCGGTTTGGTGACGCCACCGGCAAACCAACGGGTTTCCGGATTCATGATCAGGCTACAGTATTGCACCTGCTGATAGATCCTGACCTTTATCTGGGTGAGGCTTATACAAGCGGTCAACTGACCGTAACAGACGGCACCATATACGACGTGCTGAAACTGTTGATGGCCAATCTGGAAACCGCCAGAACACCGGTTCCGGTGCGGATACCCTACGCCATTCGCAAACGGTTGAAGCGGGTGCAGCAGGACAACCGCATTGGCCGGGCCCGTACCAACGTGGCCCACCACTACGACCTGTCAGGCGACCTGTACGATCTGTTCCTGGACAATGACCGTCAGTACTCGTGTGCGTATTTTGAGAAGACAGGCCAGAGCCTCGAGCAGGCACAGCTCTCGAAAAAACGCCATCTTGCTGCAAAGCTTGTCATCGAACCTGGCATGAAGGTTCTCGACATCGGCTCCGGGTGGGGAGGACTTGGGCTGTATCTTGCTCAGGTGGCGGGAGCACAGGTTACCGGCGTTACCCTGTCTGAAGAACAGCACAAGGTATCAAGCCGGCGTGCAGAAGAGACGGGGCTGGACAGCCAGGTCGATTTTCACCTGAAAGACTATCGCGAACTGGATGGCAGGTTTGACCGGATTGTTTCGGTGGGCATGTTTGAGCATGTCGGCGTGAGACACTACGGCAAACTGTTTGCAAAGGTCCGCGAGCTGTTGGCACCCGATGGTGTTTTCGTACTCCATTCCATCGGGCGTGCAGGCGGGCCAGGTGCGACAAGTGCCTGGATACAGAAATACATTTTCCCGGGCGGGTACTGCCCCGCATTGTCGGAGGTTCTGCCGGAAGTGGAAAAGAGCGGCATGTACACAACCGATATAGAGATACTGCGGCTTCACTATGCCCGGACGCTGGCTGAATGGCGCAAACGCTTTCAGGCCCACAGACAACAGGCCGTCGCACTTTACGATGAGAGGTTCGCACGGATGTGGGAATTCTATCTCGCCTCGTCCGAACTGAGCTTCCGCTATCTCGGTTTGAACAATTTTCAGCTCCAGGCTGCAGATAATCAGCACGCCCTGCCCCTGACCCGTAACTACATTGCCCGCGAAGAAACCCGTTTGCGCTCGATCGAGGGCAAAGTTTACAACCGGCGCAGGCGCCAGGGCCGCCGAAAACAGGTTGTGAAGGCATCTTCCGTCGAATCACGGCATTATCCACAGGTTAGCAAGCAGTAGTGGAAAGGTCGGCGTCACGGCAGATTGGGCCTCGCGGCATCAGGCCGGGCGCGCTATCAACAAGGTCATGGAATCAGTTCTCAAAATCAGTCAGGACGGCAGTGATCAGTCCGACACCGAAGAATATCGCTCTGCGCCGCATAATCTGGAAGCAGAGATGGCGTTGCTGGGCGCTATTCTGGTCAACAATGAAGCCTGTGACCGGGTGTCCAACTTTCTGCTGCCTGAACATTTTCATGAAGGTGTTCATGCCCGCATCTACGAAGCTGCGGCCACACGTATTCGCAGCGGCCAACTGGCATCGCCGGTAACACTGAAATCCTTCTTTGAGCAGGATGAAACCCTGCAGGACATTGGCGGGCCGGCCTATCTGGCCCGGTTGGCGGCATCTGCGACAACCATCATCAATACCGAGGATTATGGCCGCACCATCTATGAGTTGGCGCAGCGGCGCGCGCTGATCGGCATTGGCTCCGAGATCGTCAACAACAGCTTTGACACACCGGTGGACAAGTCCTCCCGGCAACTGATTGAAGAGGCCGAACAGCAACTTTACGAAATTGCCGAGTCGGAGAAATACGGCCAGGGTTTCCAGCCTTTCGGGACGGCTCTTACGGAAGCCATCGACATGGCTGCAGCAGCCTATCAGCGCGATGGTGGGTTATCAGGCATATCGACGGGCCTGAAAGACCTGGATGAAAAGCTCGGTGGATTGCAATCATCTGATCTGCTGGTGCTTGCCGGGCGTCCCGCGATGGGCAAGACTTCACTTGCGACCAATCTCGCCTACAACGTTGCCGCTGCCTATCAGGCAGAACACAATGCAGACGGCACGATGAACGTCAAGAATGGCGGTATCGTTGCTTTCTTCTCATTGGAAATGTCCGGTGAACAGCTGGCCACCCGTATTGTTTCCGAACAGGCTGAAATTTCCTCAGAACGCATCAGACGGGGTAAAATCACCCCTGAAGAGTTTGATCGCCTGGTGGAGGCAAGTCAGCGATTGTCAGCTATGCCGCTTTATATTGATTCAACGGGCGGTCTGAACATTGCCCAGCTTGCAGCCCGGGCGCGCCGGTTGAAGCGCCAGCGTGGCACTCTGGGCCTGATTGTGGTCGATTATCTGCAGCTTCTGTCAGGCTCAGCCCGCAGAGCATCGGAAAGCCGTGTTCAGGAAGTTACCGAAATTACCACTGGTCTCAAGGCATTGGCCAAGGAACTTAATGTACCTATCCTGGCGCTGTCGCAGCTTTCACGCCAGGTGGAGAACCGCGAAGACAAACGCCCGCAACTGGCTGACCTGCGTGAATCCGGCTCGATTGAGCAGGATGCGGATGTGGTCATGTTCATCTATCGTGAGGAGTATTATCTCGGCCGTGATGAACCCAAACCCAACACCGACGAACACCTGCAATGGCAGGAACGAATGGACGGTGTTGTCGGTGTCGCTGATGTCATCATCGGCAAGCAGCGCCATGGCCCCACGGGTACCGTAT
>JABDRA010000128.1 GCA_013041995.1 Anderseniella sp.
TCAAGTCGCTCAGGAAACAAAGTGCTCTGTTCGCGGTCCACACCTTCAACAAATCGCTTCATGAAACCCTCCCGCAAAAGGACGGGAGAATCATATCACGATTGACGTTTTTACACAGCCTGGACCCTGAACGAACATGCGCGTGCTGTGCGGCAAATGACTGCTCAGCGCTCTTGGCAGATTTTCGATCACATGCACCTGATTTCTACTTTGGGCGATAAAGCAGAAGTTGCCGATGTGTATCTCGGGAGCAGCTTGCCGGCCAAGACAGATGTAGGCATCTGCTTGGGCGTCGTAGGCAAATTCGGCCCTTTCAAAGGCGCCGTTTATTCCGTCATATTTGTGACATTAGATCCTGCCATATGCCGGTGCGTCAACTCAATCTAGAGTTGAGTCTATTGTTAGTTCACGTACAAAAGGACGCATTCAGAAGATATTTCACTGGGGGGCACATGATGCTGATTCCGCCATTGAAAAGGTCGCCTATGTCCCGCGTTCAAATTACCGCCATTCCCGAGCTCAAATCCCACATCCTGTTTCTGGCATGTCTCTGCATGATTGTGCTCACGGCGCTGAGCACAGGACCCGCCGAGGCGCAAAACCAGTCAGAAAGTGCCATCCGCCAAAAAGCAAATGCCGGCACGGTCAGGCTCATCACCGGCGGCGTAGACGGCGTCTCCAACACCTATCAGCAATTGGCCAGCGATCTGGCCAGCGTACTTGACGTCAAAAGTGAGCTGCGCGTGCTGCCGATCATCGGTTATGGATCGCTGCAGAACATTGAGGACATGCTTTATCTGAAAGGCATCGATGTCGGCATGGTTCATTCGGACGTGATGCGGCATGTGGAGCAGCGAGGCATACTGTCCGGTGCCAGGAACAGGCTCAAGTACGTCACCAAACTCTATGACGAACAGCTGCATGTTCTGGCCAATACAAAATATACCGACATCAACCAACTGAACGGACATACCGTTATCGTTGGACGGCCGGGCAGCGGCAACGAAATGAGTGCGCTGACGCTTATCCAGGATCTCGGCCTGAAGGTCAAACTCACCCATGTCGAGTTCGATGAAGGCGTGGAACAGGTGCTCGACGGAAGGGCTGCTGCCATGGTTGTAGTGACGCGCAAACCATCATCGAAGCTGCGCCAGATTGAGGTGAAGTCAGGTTTGCATTTCTTACCGGTGCCAATGACCAGGACTCTTCTGAAGACCTACGACGAAGATTTGCTGACTACCGAGGACTATCCAAACCTTATACCGGCTGGAGTATCCGTTAGAACCCCCAGGATGGCCGCCATTCTCGCGGTGTTCAACTGGAAAGAGAAAAATCAGCGTTCTACCAAAGTCGCAAAATTCATCATCGCGTTTATACTCGAGTTGGATAAACTCAAACAGGCATCACGTAAGGATATCTGGGAGAAACTGGACATAACCGGAAGCGTAAAAGGCTGGCAACAATATCCGCCAGCCGCAGCAATTGTGAAGAAGGTTATTGCCACCAGGCGCGCTGCTGCAAAGGTCAACCTTCAACCTGCGGCCACCAGGGAAATGAATTTCGCCGGATTTGCAGAGTTTGTTCGCCAGACAACTGGCAAAGAACACTCGCACGATGACCTGATGGCGCTTTACCTGGCGTACGGGGATTGGTTGCAGGAATCCGGCGGGTCATCGCAGTAGGGCGGTTCGATTGTTACGCGGATTGCGAGGCACTTGAACGAACGGCCACGCAAGACCTTGCAATATCAAACTCCAGCTGAGAAGTTTGCTGAGTGTGTTGCGGCGATCAGTTGAATCCACAGCACATATCGGACGTCGGCCAGACGGCCAACGGCGCCAGCTTTGCTCTCTATAGCAGGCTTTTTCACGATGGCAGGTTACTCGGCTACTCCAGGCTGTCGGGCTGCCAACCTCCATGCGTCAAGCATCCAGTAATTGTGTGATCATCCTCTTTGCCGATGATCGACCCCATGCTAGCAATGCTTCCATGACCCAAAGCATTACCCACCTTGAAAAACTGATCTCGTTCAACACTGTCAGCCGGGACTCCAATCTTGCGCTGATCGACCATGTCAGCGACCTCCTTAAGCCGTTGGGCTTTCGTGTCCAACTGGCCCCGTCCGAAGACGGCAGGAAGGCAAATCTGTATGCCTCCATTGGCCCGGAAGACGTCGCCGGTGTCGTTCTGTCAGGCCATACGGATGTGGTGCCGGTAGAAGGCCAGGCCTGGTCATCCGACCCGTTTGTCATGCGCCGCGACAAAGGCCTGCTGTATGGCCGCGGCACGGCTGACATGAAGGGCTTCATCGCCTGTTGCATCGCCATGGCGCCACGCGCTGCGCAACTGAAGGACAAGCTCACCGCACCGATACATTTTGCGTTTTCCTATGATGAGGAAATCGGCTGTGTCGGCGTGCGGCGCCTGATCGACATGCTGGAACCGGTCTCACCAAAACCGCGCTGCTGCATAATTGGTGAGCCGACGCTGATGCAGGTTGTCACCGCCCACAAGGGCAAGGCTGGTGAGCGGGTCACTTGTACCGGACTTGAGGCCCATTCGAGCCTGGCGCCAACCGCCATCAATGCTGTTCATCTGGCCATTGACCTGATTAATGAAATCAGACGGCTTCAGACAGAGACTGCCGAGAGGGGCACCAGGGACGGCGACTATGACGTTGCCTATACCACCCTTCACGCCGGTAACCTGCACGGCGGCGAAACCCTCAATATCGTGCCCAATCTGGCCAAATTCGAATACGAAATCCGCCACCTGCCTGCCGATGATCCGCAAACACTGATGGACCGCATTCATGCAAAGGCCGGTGAGCTCGTGAACGAGGCACGCAAGGTGTTTCCCGGCGCCGACATCAGCTTTGCGCCCGGCACAGCCTATCCTGCACTGGATACCGCGCCGGATGCAGAGGTGGTCAATTATGTGAAATCGCTGACTGGCGGCAATTCCACCGGCAAGATCGCCTTTGGCACCGAGGGCGGGTTGTTCCAGACACGGCTTGGCATTCCAACCGTTGTATGCGGCCCCGGCTCCATCGGCGTTGCCCACAAACCTGATGAATATATCGCGGAAACCGAAATGGCGGCTTGCGACAGGATGCTGGAAAAACTGCTGGATGATCTGACCGTCTGAAACGATTCCGTTTCCAAAACCTCAATATTGTGTATCATATTGAAACAGATCACTGAATCAGAGCCCTAGCGCCGGATTACCGCCGCATTATCTCCCTGTAATTTTCACATTCAGGGAAGACGCTGGAGTCCAGGACGGCTTATTCCTACTGCCCGAAAGGGAGGTTAGTCATGTTGCGTAACCCTATAGCGGCCCTCACCGCCGCGCTGATACTGACTGCGTTTTCCAGCCAGGCTTCGCAGGCTGCCGATCCACACTGGTTCTACGATAATGCCGCCGCGCCGTCCTACGACGAGCGCTACAGCGAAAACCATCGCGGAAACTGGCAGAACGGCCGTGTCTATGAACCCAGGTACTCGGTCTATCAGCGCGAACCTCAATACAAACATCGCCGCCCGAGCCATCGTGATGATTATGGTAATGGCAATTACAATGGTAATGGCACCTACAATGGCAGGTTGTCCTGCCTGCAAGCGGTTGGAGACCTGAAAGATGCCGGTTTCCGGCACATCGAGGTCGTCACTTGCCGCAATGGTGACTATGTCTATGACGCCGTACGGGACCGCGAACCCTGGCGCATCCAGGTCAGCCGTGCATCCGGCGAAATTGTCAATGTGGAGCCACTTGGCGATTGAGATCGCGATAGCACCAGTCCTCGGGGAACTAATTGCCGGGTTGACAAACTGAAGGTCAGAACTCATAGCGCAAGTTCCGGTCATATTGAAGCGTTTGACCGGAATTTGCGCTAAACCGCATTCGTTTTTTCGGAGTAGGTTGGTGAATTCTGAACCTGGCAAACCCGTTCACATTGCAGTTGCAGGCGCTGGTCTCATAGGCAGGCGTCATGTGCAGGCCGTGGATCGTTGCGACACGGCCATCGTGGCGGCAATTGTTGATCCTGACCTTGCTGCACGAGATTTTGCGGCCAGTATCGGTTGTGACTGGTATGCCTCGATTGACGACATGCTGGATGCGAGCCCGCCTGACGGTGTCATTATTGCCACCCCGAACCAGATGCATGTGGACAACGGACTGGCGTGCGTTCGTGCCGGCGTTCCTGTTCTGGTCGAAAAACCGATTGCCGACAACTCCGCTTCAGCGGCACAGCTTGTGGATGAGGCGGCCGGTTTGAACGTGCCGGTGCTGGTCGGCCACCACAGACGGCACAACCCGCTGATAGATGCCGCCCGGCAGCAGATCGAGAGCGGCAGTATCGGCGACATCGTGGCGGTGCATGCCGCCTGCTGGCTCTATAAACCGGATGCCTATTTCGATGTGGCCTGGCGCACCCGGCAAGGCGCCGGACCGGTGTTCATCAACCTGATCCATGACATTGACCTGCTGCGTTACCTGGTTGGAGACGTGGTTTCAGTACAGGCGGCGGAATCGGCTCATACCCGCAAACACGACGTCGAAGACACCGCTGCCATCATTGTCGGTTTTGCCAATGGGGCACTGGGCACAATCACCGTATCAGACAGTATCGTCGCGCCGTGGAGCTGGGAACTGACGGCCGCCGAAAATCCGGCCTACCCGAAAACCGGAGAGACCTGTTACTTCATTGGCGGCACTCGCGGCTCGCTTGAAATTCCCAAGGGCAAAGTCTGGTCCCAGGACGGCGAACGCAGCTGGTGGCAGCCAATCGACCAGACTGTTTATGACGCAGATTCACGCGACCCACTGGATGCGCAAATTGAGCATTTCCGCCAGGTGATTGCCGGTGCGGAGCAGCCCATCGTTTCAGGGCTTGAAGGTTTGAAATCACTCAAAGTGATTGAAGCCATCAAGGCCTCCGCCCGTGACGGCAAGAGAATTGACCTGGAGCAACATGGGTTCAAATGAACCCATAAAGTTGCTCGATCACTTTGAAAACGATCAGGTTTATGATCTAGCATGAACCAGATGTTTTCACGCTGGAACAGAAGTGTTTGGTGGTCTCCAATCAGGTGGCGTAGGGGTAGAGTTACCTGCTGCCCTGATCGTTGGAATATCCGTGGATTTCCGCCCATTTGAGCAGCGTTGGCAGGACCGTAACCATGTGCGCACGATAGCGCCGCCAGCGACCTGTTGCACGGCTGTAAATCGGCTGAACCACCTGATGATAGCTGGGCGTACCAATTCGCTTGCGCTCAATCGCCGTGGCCTTGTAATCCGCCATGGTCTCTTCCCAGTCCAGCCCGAGAAAACCCAGCACCTCACTGACAGTCTCTTCGAGATCGCCGACAATCTGCTCATATTTCACGGTATGAACCGGCAGGTGCAGCGCACTGGTGTACGTGGTCCAGAGTGACATTACCTTGTCGTAGCACTGTGCCGTACCTTTCAGGTCCAGGAAATTTGCCATGGCATTGTTGAGCCTGAAGTCCTGCATGAAACAGCTCAGCACACAGTCACAAGGGTGGCGTAACACAAGCAGGAACCTGGCGTCCGGGAAAACCTTGCTGATCAATCCGGCCTCGACAATGTTGAGCGGCAGCTTGTCGATCACCACGTCACCGTCTGCAACCGGATCAGGCAGGTGCTGATTGAGTCTGGTCATGTAGGTTTTGCGCAATTCCTTTACCTGTTCCCCCGACAGGTCCTCGTGGTTTGGCAATTCACCGGTCTGCCAGCCGGCGGCCAGCCTGACCATTTCCTGAACCATCGGCTTTTCCTCTATGACCGAAATGCGGCTGTGGCTCAGCAGGACTGTATCCAGCAATGTCGTGCCGGACCGCGGGAATCCGATGAGAAACACCAGTTGCGGCGCATCCGAATGTAAATCCGCTTGTGCAGCCGTTTCCGGGCGCGCGGGGCGGCGCACCGACTTGTAGGCGGCTTGCAGATCATCCAGTTTTCGTATGAACCTGTCCGGTTCCAGACCGTGCCCACCCACTGCTTTTGCTTCCCAGATGTTAGCCTCGACAAAGGCCTTGTAAGCGGTTTGGGCATCATCAAGCCGGTCACATATGTCACCCCGTAAATACCAGTAGGCAGAATTCAATTGTGCCTGCGCAGGATGGAATTTCTCAACGCCGGACAATATCTTGCGTGCACCTTCCAGATCGTCGTCGCGGCGCAGCAACTGGGCCTGCCTGATGGCAATCCTGATATCGTTGGGCCGGCATACGGTGATCGCGTGCGCGACAGCTTTTCTGAGTTCGTCAGTCTGGTTTGTCTTTTCCAGCACCTCACAGAGATTGTCATGTGCCTCAACAAACGCGGGGCGCAGCTCCAACGCCTGGCGAAAACAGTCTATGGCTTCTTCCGTGCGATTGAGCCGGAACAGCACGCCACCGAGATTGCTGTGCGCAGTGTGGTCCTTGGGCGATACTTCAACCAGTTGCCGGAACAGTTTCTCCGCCGCGTTCAGTTCTCCCAGCCCGCGCAAGACAGTGGCCATGTTGAACACCACGTCGGGATCACCGGGTTTGATCTGCAGGGCGGCACGGTAACTGGCCAGCGCAGGCTTGAGGTCACCCTTGTCGCGCAACACATTGCCAAGGTTGAAGTGAACATCGCAATTGTCCGGCTCCAGGGCAATTGCTCTTTTATAGCTGTCGATTGCGACCTGGAAAGCGCCCTTTTCAGCGGCAATTACGCCATGGACATTGTGAACGATGGCAACATCACCATGGCTTCGGCAAAGCTGCTGCGCCATTTTGAGGGCGCGATCAAGCTCACCTGCCTCAAACACTTCAATGGCTGCGCGGAGTTGTTGGTCCAGTGCGTTACCTGCCCGCATCAGACAGCCCAGAGCCTGCAATTCATCACAATCGCCCCTTCAAAAACCATGATCCCCAACTCATTACCGGACCTTAGTCCTTGTGTGTATCGCAAGCAGGCCCCATGACGCAAACATTGCCGGCCCGGCCGCCTGTCTGACCAACCCTCTTCACACAAGGCCAGCACACGATAGACTGCCATCACAACAACCAACCGGATTTGAATTACCCGTGACATCTCAAACCTCCCGCTTCCCGCACCTGTTCACACCGTTGAAGGTTGGCCGCCAGGAACTGCCCAACCGCATTTTAATGGGGTCGATGCACACCGGCCTTGAAGAACAGGGCGAGGAAGGCCTGGCCCGTCTTGCCGCCTTTTATGCCGAACGTGCCCGTGGCGGATGTTCGCTGATGGTCACCGGCGGGTTTTCACCCAATTCGGAAGGCAGACTCGGCTCCGAGGGCGGATTTCTGGTCGACGCAGATGCCGACCATCACCAGCAGGTGACCGATGCTGTGCATGCACATGGTTCGCGCATCTTGCTGCAACTGCTGCATGCAGGCCGGTATGGCTACCAGCCCGACATTGTAGCGCCGTCACCCGTTCGCGCCCCGATTAACAAGACCACGCCGCGTGAAATGGATGACGACGATATTCAGCGCACCATTGCCGACTATGCCCGCGCTGCACAGATTGCCCAGGCCGCCGGATATGACGGCGTCGAACTGATGGGATCGGAAGGCTATCTGATCAACCAGTTCACCGCGCCGCGCACCAACAAACGAGACGACCGATGGGGAGGTCCGTTTGAGAACCGCGCCCGGTTCCCGGTCCAGGTGATCAAGGCGGTGCGGGCGGCAACCGATCCGCAGTTCATCATCATGTATCGGCTTTCGGTGCTCGACATCGTCGAAGACGGCAGCCCGTTTGAAGAAGTCGCGCAACTTGCCAAACTGGCCGAGAATGCCGGCGCCGATATTCTCAATTCAGGGATCGGCTGGCATGAGGCCCGCATTCCCACCATTGCCCAGGCCGTGCCAAGAGCAGGTTGGACCTGGGCCACTGAACGGCTCATGGGCAAGGTTGCAATACCACTCATCGCCACCAATCGCATCAACACGCCGGAAACAGCCGAACGGGTGATTGCCGACGGCCATGCTGACATGGTGTCGATGGCACGGCCGTTCCTCGCCGATGCGGATTTCGCAGGCAAGGCAGCTCGCGGAAAACCTGAAGAAATCAACACTTGTATCGCCTGCAACCAGGCTTGCCTCGATCATTATTTCAAGGGTAAGGACGCCACCTGCCTGGTCAATCCACGCGCCTGCCGCGAAACCATGCTGACCTGGAAACCGGCAGACACAGCGCGCAAAATTGCGATTGTCGGCGCCGGGGTTGCCGGGCTGTCGTGTGCCGTGACAGCGGCGGAACGCGGCCACGACGTGACCCTGTTTGAAGCAGCCGGCCAGATCGGCGGCCAGTTCCTGCTTGCCCGCCACATCCCCGGCAAGGAAGAGTTCAACGAGACGCTGCGTTATTACCTGAACCGCACGGATGCATTCGGTGTGTCTTTGAAGCTCAACACCCGGGCCGAGGCCGCAACACTTGCCGGCTTTGACGACGTGGTGATGGCAACCGGGGTCACGCCGCGTGTACCGGACATCGCCGGGGTCGACCACCCGTCCGTCATGACCTATGAAGACCTGTTGTCAGGCGCTCGCCAGCCCGGCAAACGGGTCGCTGTAATCGGTGCCGGCGGTGTTGGTGTCGATGTTGCGGTGCATCTGGTCGAGCGCGGGCTCAAAAGCCATCTCGATGCGGCTGAGTTCCGGTCTACATGGGGAGTTGCCCAGCAAGCTGAAGATCATGCGC
>JABDRA010000552.1 GCA_013041995.1 Anderseniella sp.
GGATGTCAGCGCGACCTAGATCAGGATGATTTTTGGTTGAATCAACCGAAAATCATGAGCCTGATCGCTTTTAAAGTGTTAGAGTTGATCGGCTTCAATGTGTCATGGCAACCATGTTGCCTATGCAATGGTGATTGGCTGGCCGACTTTTAAGACGCGGTCGGCTGTTGCACTGACATAAATGCCGCAGTCATCGTGCTGGAAGGCAGACATCAATGTGCGTGGCAGGTTCATGTCACGCACAGCTGTCTGCGGGTTAACACTTATGGCCGCACATCGTTGAATGCGTTCGGCAACGCGAAACGCCGGTGTTCCATCCACCTGCAGTGTCTTGCTCAACCAGCCGAACTCGGCCCATGGTTCTGCACCATCGATATGAATGTTGGCGCGAAACCGCAATGGATCAAGCGGCTTGCCAACAACGCGTTCAACCTCTCTTACACTTGCCAGGTTGAGGATCGAGATGAATTTCGCCGGCACATCGGTGAAGTGATGGCCGTCGGCATGAACAACGCGCGGACTTCCACGCAGGTCGTCCTTCATGTAAGCGGCCATGAACTGTTCGATGATTTGCCTTCCGACCGGGGTTGAGAGGTCACCACGGGCAACCTGCTTGCCGTCACGGTTTATGGTGAAAACCGGATTGCCGCCGGATACATCCATACTTGTCTCAAGACCGGCGATCTTCTCATGGCTCATCAGTTGTGTGAAAGCGGTTTTCGGCAGATAGGCCGGTGCGGCTACGTCGAACTTCTTTGCGCCGGCTTCAATCGCCCAGCTTCGGTCCCAGGGGAAGTTTTCTCCGGCACTTGCCTGAATTGTCTCATGGGTCTGAAAAGACATGCCCTTCACCGGAAACGTGTTCAGTGCGCAGATTGTAATCATGCCGGCCATATTTGGGCTGCCTAAATCTTGTTATGGGAAAAACGATACCTATATCTGGCAGGAAGCATCCTGTTTGACCAGTGGTTCATGAATGTTGGCTGATAGCGGCATTTTTCATCGGCCGGGCAGGGAACAACAGAGGTAGGGCTCATGCCCTGAATCCAGAACCGGATATCCAGACTTCAGCGCTGCAGGTGCGGGCTGTGCAAACGGATATGCCAGAAGGAGCTTATGATGGATTTTGAAAAATACACCGAGCGTGCCAAGGGTTTTGTTCAAGCCGCCCAGAATCTGGCACTGCGGGAAAATCACCAGCAATTCTCTGCTGAACACATTCTTAAAGTCCTGCTTGACGACGACCAGGGCCTTGCGTCCGGTTTGATCAAGTCTGCCGGCGGCGATGCCAAGGCCGTTCTCGCCGATACGAGTGCGCGTCTTGCAAAATTTCCAAAAGTGGAAGGCTCCGGTGCGGGCAAATTGTATCTGGCATCGGAAACTGCCCGGCTGTTTGAAACTGCCCAGCAGATTTCGAGCAAGGCAGGTGACAGTTTTGTCACTGCTGAACGTCTGCTGCAGGCGCTGACCATTGAAAAGTCAGGTGCCCAGGATGCGCTGAAGGCCGGGGGTGTTACACCGACCGGACTGAACAAGGCGATTGATGAATTGCGCCAGGGGCGCACCGCGGACTCAGCATCTGCCGAAGAAGGCTATGATGCGCTGAAAAAATTTGCCCGTGACCTGACAGAAGCCGCACGCGAAGTCAAACTCGACCCGGTCATCGGCCGCGATGAAGAGATTCGCCGGGCCATCCAGGTATTGGCGCGGCGCACCAAGAACAATCCGGTTCTGATCGGTGAACCCGGTGTCGGCAAGACGGCCATTGCGGAGGGCCTGGCGCTTCGCATCATCAATGGCGATGTGCCTGAAAGCCTGCGCGACAAGAAATTGATGGCGCTCGACATGGGCGCGCTGATTGCTGGTGCTAAATACCGCGGCGAGTTTGAAGAACGGCTCAAGTCCGTCCTGTCGGAAGTGCAGGCGGCAGCCGGCAATATCGTCCTGTTCATCGATGAAATGCACACTCTTGTGGGTGCCGGCAAGGCGGACGGCGCAATGGATGCATCAAACCTGCTTAAGCCTGCGCTGGCGCGCGGTGAACTGCACTGTATAGGTGCAACAACTCTGGATGAGTATCGCAAGCATGTTGAAAAAGATGCAGCGTTAGCGCGGCGTTTCCAGCCGGTGTTCATATCCGAACCGACCGTTGAAGACACGGTGTCGATCCTGCGCGGTCTCAAGGAAAAGTATGAAATGCACCATGGCGTGCGCATCACCGATGCGGCTCTGGTTGCAGCCGCCAATCTGTCCAACCGCTATATCACCGATCGGTTTTTGCCTGACAAGGCCATCGACCTGATGGATGAGGCAGGGTCGCGTCTGCGCATGCAGGTAGACTCAAAGCCTGAAGAGCTGGACGAACTGGACCGGCGCATCATCCAGTTGAAGATCGAGCGTGAGGCCTTGAAGAAGGAAGACGACAAGGCTTCCAAGACCAGGCTCGGCAAGCTGGACAAGGAACTGGCCGATCTTGAAGAAAAATCGTCGGCCCTGACCCAGACCTGGCAGTCGGAAAAGCAGAAGCTCAATGAGGCCCAGAAGATCAAGGAAGAGCTGGATCATGCCCGGCTTGAGCTTGAACGCGCCCAGCGCGGCGGGGATCTGGCCAAGGCGGGTGAGCTTGCCTATGGCGCGATCCCTCAACTGGAGAAGAAGCTTGCCGATACGGAAGCGATCTGCAAACCCGCCAATCCGTTGATGGAAGAAGCTGTTACCGAAAGCCATATTGCGGGCGTGGTATCGCGCTGGACCGGGATTCCGGTTGACAAGATGCTGGAAGGCGAGCGTGAGAAACTGCTCACCATGGAAACCGAACTCGCCAAGCGGGTTGTCGGACAGGCAGATGCGGTTCGCTCTGTTTCAACGGCGGTTCGCCGTGCGCGTGCCGGCCTTCAGGATCCCGACCGGCCGATCGGCTCGTTCATGTTCTTAGGCCCCACCGG
>JABDRA010000553.1 GCA_013041995.1 Anderseniella sp.
GCCTCGCGGGTGACCCGGGCAGCGCCCGTATCCTTGGTCCACGCGGCGCGGTAGACCAGCAGGGCGCTGGCATCCACGTCCAGCGCCATGTCGGCAACATGGCCCTGCACCATCTGCAACTCGGCCATCGGCGCGCCAAACAATTCACGCTCGCGCACGCGCCCAAGTGTTTCATGCAGTGCCCGGCGCGCAAACCCGAGGGCGGCGGCTCCGACTGTCGAACGGAAAATGTCCAATACCGACATGGCCACCCTGAAACCCTGTCCCGGCTCACCGATGAGCGCATCGGAACTGATGCGGACATCGTCAAACTCCAGCCGTGCCAGCGGGTGAGGGGCGATGACCTCCAGACGTTCTGCAACGTTCAGGCCGTCGGTGTCCGCCGGCACCAGGAAGCACGACAAACCTTTGGCGCCCGGCGCCTCGCCGGTGCGGGCAAAGACACAATAAAAATCGGCGATACCGCCATTGGAAATCCAGGTTTTCTCGCCGTTCAGCACGAAGTGGTTGCCGTCGCGCACGGCCGTCATGTCCATTGCCGCCACATCGGAACCGGAGCGGGGTTCACTCAGCGCGAACGCCGACAGGGCCTTTCCGGCTCTGGTCTTGCGCAACCAGTCCTGTTGCTCGGTCGTGCCAAACAACGAGATCGCGCCGGTGCCGAGGCCCTGCATGGCGAATGAAAAATCGGCCAGCCCGTCATGACGCGCCAGTGTTTCACGGATCAGGCAAAGACTGCGCACGTCCAGTACGCCGGGCTGGTCGGGATCAATGGCTGAATGTTCAAGCCAGCCGTCCTGTCCGAGTTTGGCGACCAGCGCCTTGCAGGCTGCATCGACATCCGAATGATCGACCGGCAGGTTGGCCTGACACCACTGATCCAGCGCTGCAGCCAGTTCGCGGTGCCTGTCTCCAAAAAACGGCCAATTGAGAAAGCTTGTATCCGGCATGATCAGTTGCCCTCGAACACAGGTTTTTCCTTGGCCACAAACGCCTCATAGGCGCGATGAAAATCCTGGGTCTGCATGCAGATGGCCTGGGCCTGGGCTTCGGCCTCGATGGCCTGTTCCGGGCTCATCGACCATTCGTGGTTGAGCTGCGTCTTGGTAATGGAATGGGCGAAATTCGGTCCCGCCGCGATCCTGGCCGCCAGCGCCAGCGCTTCCGTATCGAGGTCTTTCGCCTCCACAAGGCGGTTGTAGTAGCCCCAGCGCTCGCCCTCTTCAGCCGTCATTGCACGCCCGGTGTACAACAGCTCGGCAGCACGTCCCTGGCCGATAATGCGAGGCAGCAGGGCGCACGCTCCCATGTCGCATCCGGCCAGCCCGACACGGGTGAACAGGAAGGCTGTTCTGGCGTCCGGCGTTGCAATCCGCAGGTCTGATGCCATGGTGATGATGGCACCTGCACCCACGGCGACGCCGTCCACTGCCGAGATTACCGGCTTGCCGCAGCCCAGCATGGCCTTGACCAGGTCACCGGTCATGCGGGTAAAGTTCAACAGGCCCTTCATGTCCATTTTTGTAAGCGGTCCGATAATGTCATGCACATCACCGCCGGAACAGAAATTGCCTTCATTGGGCAGAAACACCACCACGTCCACATCATCGGCATAGACCAGCGCGCGAAACGTGTCGCGCAGTTCCGCATAGCTGTCGAAGGTCAGCGGGTTCTTGCGTTCCGGCCGGGCCAGGCGGATGGTTGCCACACTGTCGTGCATCTGCCAGTGAAAGTGTTCAGGCTTCAGCCCGCTCATGTCACTCATGTTGTTCTCCCATGGATTGATTGAGCCGGTCCATACCGGCCATCATCGCGTCGGCTTCATCCGGCGACAGCTCAGCCAGCAGCTCGTTGACCCAGCCTTCGTGCACGCCGGCCATATGGCTGAAGTCATCGCGGCCTTTCTTTGTCAGCCGCACCACCATGGCGCGCCGGTCGCTTTTGACCGGTACTCGCATCACACAGCCATCGAGTACCAGGCGGTCGACGATACCGGTTACATTGCCATTGGAGACTTTGAGGAAGGAGGACAGGGCGCTCATTCGCAAGCCCCGTTCGTGATGGTGGAGCGCAGCCATGACGTCAAACCGCGGCAGCGTGGTGCCGAATTCCGCCCGCAGCTTTTCCCGCAAAACGGCTTCAATATGGCGCTGCAGTTTCAAAACCCGCAGCCAGAACCGCAGGCGCTGCTTTGAGGCCGGGGGATGATCGCGATGCTTGAGAGGGGTTATCATCCGGCAATTCCCTCCGGCATGGCAATCGCTTCGCCGTTACGCTTGGAGGCGTCATCGGCGCAAAGCTCCAGCACCACATCGGCGATTTCGGCAGGCTGCACGAACTGGCCGGTTGGCGATCCTTTCAGCAGGCTGGCTGCCGCCTTTTCGCGGCTCATGCCGGTTTTCTCGACAATGTTGTCCAGGGTCCGGTCCAGCATCGGTGTGTCGGTATAACCGGGACATATGGCATTGACGGTAATGCCCTTGGACCCGAGTTCTGCAGCCAGGGCGCGGGTCAGACCGACCACGCCGTGCTTGGCGGCACAATAGTCACTGACATAGGCGCTGCCCCTCAAACCCGCCACCGAGGCGATGGCGATCATCCGGCCCCGGCCTGCAGCCAGCATGGGTTCAAGCCCGCACTTGAAGGTGTTGAAGACGCCGGTCAGGTTGACATCGATTGTGTGCTGCCATTGCTCGGCCGTCAGCAGGCTGAACGGCTGGCTTTCCGCCACACCGGCATTGGCGATTACGATGGACACCGGCCCGCGTTCTTCTGTTGCCGTGGCAAATGCGGTGCGCAACGCATCAGCATCGGTGACGTCAGCGACGGCAAAGCCCATTGCCGCATGTCCCGCCGCCACATCCTTAAGAGGCGCCTCGCGCCGCCCGGTGATGGTCACGGCGGCACCTGCCTCTGCCAGCGCCACGGCGATGGCCAGGCCAACGCCTGTTCCGCCGCCGGTCACCAGTGCATGCTGTCCGTTGAGGTTCGTTTTCATGATCACACCTTCATTGTGAGTTGTTCGGACCGCTCTGCCAGGCGGTAGGCCTGGTCTCGCCCGGCCTGATAGGGCGCCGGCCATTCGGCTTTCGTGTCACCCAGCGCGACAGCGGCATGCAGCGTCCAGTAGGGATCGGAAAGATGCGGGCGGGCCAGGCACACCAGGTCGGCCCGTCCGGCCATCAGGATGGAGTTGACGTGGTCTGCCTCATAAATATTGCCGACTGCCATGGTGGCGATACCGGCTTCATTGCGGATGCGGTCGGAAAACGGTGTCTGGAACATGCGGCCATAGACCGGTTGGGCGATCGCGGATGTCTGACCGGCAGACACATCGCAGATATCGACGCCGGCGTCCTTCAACATGCGGGCAATATCGACGGCATCTTGTGGCATGATGCCCTCATCGTCCATCCAGTCATTGGCGGAAATCCTGATCGAAATCGGTTTGTCGTCGGGCCACACGGCTCGTACCGCGGCAAACACCTCAAGCGGGTAGCGCATGCGGTTTTCCAGGCTGCCGCCATAGTCATCGGTTCTGTGATTGGTCAGCGGCGTAATGAACGACGACAGCAGGTAGCCGTGGGCACAGTGCAGTTCGATCATGTCGAAGCCTGCACGGTCTGCCATTTGTGCAGACGCCACGAACTGGTCGCGCACCAGGTCCATGTCGGCCCGGTCCATGCGCTTCGGCGTCTGGTTGTGTGGCGACCAGGCAATGTCGGATGCCGCCAGCAAGGGCCAGTTGCCGTCTTTCAGCGGAGCATCCATGTCTTCCCAGCCGACCTGGGTTGAACCCTTGGCACCGGAGTGGCCGAGCTGGCAGCAGACCTTGGCATCGGTTTCGGTATGGATGAAATCCGCCAGCCGTCGCCACGCCGCTTCGTGTTCACGCGTATACATGCCTGTGCAACCCGGCGTGATCCTCCCTTGCGGGCTGACACAGGTCATTTCCGTGTAAACCAGCCCGGCGCCGCCCTTGGCACGCTCGCCATAGTGCACCAGGTGCCAGTCGGTCGGACAGCCGTCCACGGCCTTGTACTGCGCCATCGGTGACACCACCACGCGGTTCTTCAGCGTCAGGCCACGCAGGGAGTAGGGGGCAAACATCGGCGGTCGCACAGGTTCACTCTCAGGCACGCCGGAGCGTGTCTGGAACCAGCGCTCTGCCTGTTGCATCCACTCAGGATCGCGCAGGCGCAGGTTTTCGTGACTGATGCGCTGCGACCGGGTCATCAGCGAATAATTGAACTGCACCGGGTGCAGGTTGAAATAGCGCTCGATGTCTTCAAACCATTCCAGTGAGTTGCGCGCCGCCGATTGCAGCCGCAATACCTCCAGCCGGCGGGCATTTTCATATTTTTCAAACGCGGCCTGCATGGAAGGTTCCGTGTGCAGGTAGTCCGCCAGCGCAATGGCGCTTTCCAGCGCCAGCTTGGTGCCGGACCCGATGGAAAAATGTGCGCTGGCCGCGGCATCGCCCATCAGCACGAGGTTCTTGTGACTCCAGCGTTCGCACAGCACGCGCGGAAACCGGATCCAGGCCGAGCCGCGTATATGCCCGGCATTGGTCATCAGCGAGTGGCCGCCCAGATAGTCCTTGAAGATCGCCTCGCAGGTCGCGATGGATTCCTGCTGGCTCATGTGTTCGAAACCGAAACGCTGGTAGGTCTCGTCGGAACATTCGATAATGAACGTCGCGGTGTCGGGATCGAACTGGTAGGCATGCACCCAGATCCAGCCGTGCTCGGTTTCTTCAAAGATGAAGGTGAAGGCGTCGTCGAATTTCTGATGCGTGCCGAGCCAGATATAATGGCACTTTCGAACATCGATGTCCGGCTTGAACACGTCCTGGAACTTGCCCCGTGCGATCGAGTTGACGCCATCGGGTGCCACCACAATCTCGTGCGATTGCATCAGGTCGTCGATATCGTTGATCTCGGTTTCATAGCGCAGGTCCACGCCCACCTCGCGAGCCCGCGCCTGCAAAATCTGCAGCAACCGCATGCGGCCGATGCCGCAAAAGCCGTGGCCTGTTGAGAGCTGGGTTGTACCCTTGAAATGAACGGCGATGTCGTCCCAGTAGGAAAAATGCTCGCGGATCGCTGCGGCGCTGGCCGCGTCATTGGCTGCCAGGTTGTCCAGGGTTTCATCGGACAGCACCACCCCCCATCCGAAGGTATCGTCAGCCCGGTTTCGTTCGTAAACGACGACCTCGTGATCCGGGTCGCGCAATTTCATCGAAATAGCGAAATACAGACCCGCCGGTCCGCCGCCGATACATCCAGCCTTCATCCGGTCCATCCTCCAGTCAGCAGAAAAGCTGCGTTAGATGATCCGATCATGCATCAGCAAGAATTATTTTAAAAGTAAAATATTTATATATGAACTAGATTTTCTTCTCCCTGTCCTTCCAGTAGGGTTCGCGCAGGATGTTCTTCTGAATTTTGCCAATCGGTGTTTTGGGAAACCCGTCGACGAATTTGACGACGCGCGGGCGCTTGAACTGTGCCAGGCGGGCAGCACAATGGGCGACGAGGTCCTGTTCGGAAAGCTCGGCCTTGTCTTTCAGGCAGACGTAGGCTGCAGGAACCTCTCCCCACTTGTCGTGCGGAATACCGAAGACGGCGCATTCGGCGATCGCCTCGTGGTCATAGATGGCGTTCTCGATTTCCTTTGGATAGACGTTCTCTCCACCGGAAATGATCTTGTCCTTGGAGCGGTCGATGAGGGTGATGAACCCGTCTGAGTCAATGGTGCCGACATCATCCGTGTGGGCCCAGCCGTGCCGCCAGAAAGCAGCCGTCTGCTCCGGTTCACCGTAATATTCCAGCATCACATTGTCGCCGCGCGACACGATTTCGCCGATTTCGCCGGGCGCAACCGGGTGTCCGTCGGCATCAATCACCGCCACATCCACATTATAGGTCTGGCGGCCGACGGAGCCGAGTTTTTCAGGCAGATACCAGTGGCGCAGCGAGGTCAGCACCCCCATTTCCGACTGGCCGTAGATCTGCGTCATTTTCACATCGGGCAGCACCTCGAGCATCCTGTGCTGCACCCAGTCTGGCATCGGGGCGCCGGCAAACGACAGCTTGCGCCAGCTTGCAAATTTGGCTGCTTCGAACTTCGGATCGCTGACCACCATCGAGACCTGTGTCGGCACCATGAAGGCGGCGGTCATGCCGGTTCGCTGCGCCATGTCCCCGAAATCGGCAGTATCCCATTTGCTCAGAAGGGTTGTGGTGGCGCCTGCAAGAATGGCCGGCTGGAACATGATGTTGAGGGCTGCAACATGAAACATCGGGGTGGCGATGCCGACCACATCGCGCTCGTCTATGGCCTCCTCCACCATCACCGTATGGGCGGTGACCGCCCGGTTGCGATGGCTGACCAGTACGCCCTTCGGGCGCCCGGTCGTTCCGCCCGTATAGGTCATGCAGAACGGGTCATCCTCGTGAATGTCGACTGCGGGTAGATCAGCAGGTGAAGTGTCGTAAAACGGGGTGAATTCATCACTGCCGTCACTGGCGATCCGCACGGTCTTGTTCAGTTTGGGCAACCTGTCGCGGACAGCTTCAATCTTGTCCGCAAACAGGTCTTCGTAGAACAAAAGCTCGATGTCGGCCTTGTCCAGCACATAGACCAGTTCGTCCGGGGCATAGAGAACCGAAACATTTACAATAACCGCGCCGGAGCGGGCCACGCCGAAAAAGCTGATCCCGTATTCAGTGCGGTTGCGGCTTATTATGCCGACCTTTGAGCCCTTGGCGATACCATGAGCAATCAACGCGTTAGCCAACCGGTTGGCTGCCTCGTCGAGTGCCTCGTAGCTCAGCGAACGGCCCTCCCAGAGAATGGCTGGTTTCTGAGGAAACCGTTCCGCAGACCGCCGCAGCATATCGCCAGTGAGCATGGCTGCACTCTCCCTTGTCTTATGTTGTTCCCATGCAACCGTGTCTCAATAACCGGCACGCGGTTTCAGTATTTGACGCTCGTATCTATCCCTGTCGCAAGTGAGTTTCCGGGAAAATCTCTCACGCTGCAAACACCTTGGTGGGAATGAGGCACCTTGGATCAACGAATATATGGCAGGGCAGGCCGCTTTGTCTGCCTTTGCAAGGTGAACAAACAATCAGAATGTTTTTCCAGTTCAAGAATGGTGAAGTTTGTTCAACTGTCACTCATTTCGATCTCGGTGCCGGCTTTGCCTGACAACAGCCGGCCAAGATGGAACATTGCAAGTGGGTCTTCTTCATCTCGTCCGACCAATGCCGCGAAAGCCTGTTTTGCCTTGGCATCTCCGGCTTCCAGTAACGCAAAGGCCTTGTCGTAACCCGCCGCTGCTTTTTCGTCACCGGTAAGCGGTTCATAGCAGCGCAGGCTTGCCGACTTTCCTTTAAGAAGCAGATTTCCAATCACCCGACCCTTGAAGCCGGGCATGAGATCAACCGTGTTCTGACCGACGCAGATGCGGCTCCCGACGATCTTGTTGGCCTGTTCCAGCCGTGCTGCAATATTCACCACATCGCCATAGGCGGTATAATCGAAAAAGTTCGCTCCACCGAAATTGCCGATAACTGCCGCTCCGGAATTAACGCCTATTCTGGTGGCGCCCAGATCGATACCCTTTGTCTTCATCTCGGCCCGGAACCGGGTGGCAAATTCATCGATGGCCAGCGCGCACGCAACCGCCTGGGCAGCGTGGTCGGGATGATCGGCGGGCGCGCCGAAGATCGCATGCACTGAATCGCCGACAATCTTCATGACTGTGCCGCCATGCGCAAAGACAACTCCCGTCACTCCGTCCAGGTAGGCATTCAACAGGTCAACGATCACATCCGAATTGGATGATTCCACCAGCGGTGTAAAGTTCTGAAGATCGGTGAACAGAAATGTAGCGATGCGTCTCTCACCACCAGGGCTCAGGCAGTCCGGGTCCTGCAGCAGTGTCTCTACCACACTGGGAGAAAAGTATCGGGACAAGGTTGTATGCGCCCGCTCGGCCTGGGCTTTCTCTGTCTTCAGGCCCCGGAACTGATTGAGATGCAACAGTGTCTTCGCAATCGTCTTCTCAAGGTCTTCGAACTCGATCGGTTTGGTGATGAAATCGAAGGCGCCGCGGTTCATGGCGGTTCTGATGTTTGTCATGTCGCCATAGGCTGAAACGATCACGGTTTTCAGGTCCACATGCAGGTCACTGAGCCTGTCCAGCAGAGTGAGACCATCCATGTTCGGCATGTTGATGTCTGACAGCACCATGTCAATTTCGGCATCACCGTCCAGGACGTCCAGAGCTTGTTGTCCATCGCTGGCAAAGCAGAAATCCATTTCACCTTTGCGCACCTGGCGACGGAATTTTTGCGTGATCAGAGCCTCGACGTCTGGCTCGTCGTCAACAACAAGTATACGCATCGCACTCATGTGCCTTCTCCAAGCAGCAAGGGTAAATCTCTCTTGAGGCGTTCAAAATCTATCGGCTTCGTCAAAAGGCTTTCAGCACCGAGATCGCGCGCCCTGGTCTCGGTGGCCTCGTCGCCGTAGGCCGTGACCATCAAGACACTGACCTGTGACCATTTCTCCCGGACCTTAGCCAGTAGTTCCAGACCGCTCATGCCGGGCATGTTAATGTCCGACAGGACCATCACGACCTCCGGGGGCTGCTGCCCATTGAGAACATTGAGCGCTTCCTCACCGGACATTGCAAACTCGAAAGCATAGGTGCTGTTGCGGATTTCCTTGCGGAAATTCTGGCGAAACAGTTCCTGAGCATCCGGCTCATCGTCGACCATCAATATTCGGATCGTCATGTCTTGCCCTCTCCATCATCAACATCGGCGAGAGTTCGGGCAAGCGCCACCTGAAAAGCAGTGAACTCTCCCGGCCGGCTGTTCACAGTCAATTCGCCACCATGCTGCTTGTTGACTATATCGTAGCTCAGCGACAAACCCAGCCCGGTACCCTGACCGGCAGGCTTGGTGGTGAAAAACGGCGTGAAGATCTTCTCCTGAATTTCAGACGGAATGCCATTGCCATTGTCGCGTACCTCGATCTTGATCATATCGCCGTCGACTTGCGTCGTCAGCCAGAGCTTTGGCGAAAAATCTCCCGTTTGGTCTTCACCACGTTTATGAGCTGCATACATGCCATTATTGATGAGGTTCAGGAACACCCGCAACAGATCCTGCGGATAGCACTCGATGTCTCCGGTATCGGCTGCCAGGGATTTCACGATCTCTATATTGAAGTTTGAATTCTCTGCCCTGAGCCCGTGATAGGCAAGGTTTAATGCTTCTTCCGCGATAGCGTTGATGTTGGCGCTGCGGCGTTCGCTTGGTCCGTCGCGCGAATGCAGCAACATGTTCTTGACGATGGAGTCAGCCCGCTTGCCATGATCGCTGATCTTGATCAGGTTTTCGCGAACCGTCTTCAGCAAGTCCTCGGCTTCATCGCGCACCTCGTCATCCAGTGCCTTGATCGGCTCCTGAAGAACTTCTTCCAGCTCGCGCAGGAGTTCATCCGACAGCTTGGAAAAATTGTTGACGAAATTGAGCGGGTTCTTGATCTCATGCGCGATCCCGGCCGTCAGCTGGCCAAGGCTGGCCATTTTCTCCGACTGAACCAGCCGGGCTTGAGCCTTTTGAAGATCGCTCAATGCAGCCTCAGCCGCATCGCGCGCATTGGAGATCTCTGTTTCACGTTGTTTGAGCTCCGTGATGTCCGTATAGACGGCAACCTTGCCTCCGTCAGGCGTCTGCCGCTTGCTGATGCGTACCCAGGCGTCGCCGTAGCGCCTTTCATCTACAGAATCGTGATCTTCAAGATGACGGGCTACGCGTTGCTCGATCCAGGCTTCGGGCGACAGGTCTCCCAACCTCGCCTCACCGGACTTCACCTGGGCTTCCATTATCTGCCGGAAACTGACACCAGGCTGCACATGCGATGCTATTTGCGGGAACATCTCAGTATATTTGCTGTTGGCCAGAACAATACACGCATCACTGTCGTAGAGAACGAAGCCGTCTGGAATCGTCTCGATTGCGGTTGCAATTGTCTGGCGTTGCGCCTCGGCTTCGGTTTCCAGGCGTTGACGTTCGACAATGCTGTCCCGGAACAGGTTCAGTGTTCGAGCCATGGCACCGAACTCGTGATTGCCCTCTGGCGGAATCTCGACATCATACCGCCCCTGCATGAGGCCGGCAATGCCATCATTGAGGCGCTGCAGCGGGCCCACGATGGACCTCAGCACCAGTACCGTCAGCGCCATGCCGATAAGACAAAGAGCAATGACAATATAAAGCGCCATGCGTGCAGAACTGTCCGCACGATCGATTACGAGCTGGCGCTCGGCAACGGCTGCGGCATTGACCTTTTCAACCAAATCATTAAGTGCCTGGTCGACCTTGGCACTGTGAATGCGCGCAGTGGCCAGGAAGGTGTTGCCGATCACACGGTTTCCATCAGTGTAGGCGTTTGCCGCATCCATAGCCGTGGTAACATAAGACTCTACTTCGGCACGCAGCATTTTAATGGTGTCCGGGTCATGAGCGCTGAGACGCTCCAGATCCTTGTCCAGCTTCTCGCGGGCAGTATTGGCACTACGCTCCGAGCTCATCAGCAAGCTCACAGAGAGATCGGTGAGCCAATAGCGCAGTTCGCCAAAAGCTATGTGAGCATTGCCTGCCGTACCTGCGACATCGTATAACTCTTTCATCTTTGTTGTCCGGTCGGCAGTCTGGTAGAGCGCCGACGAATAGAACATCGAGGACCCTATCAGGCTGAGCAGACCTGCCGCCGTCAGCACCACCAAACGCGCCCATAACGGCATTGACAACCGCTGCATCAGCCCTGATCGCCGGTCGGTATCGGATGTTGCCGGGGCCGGTGTTGTCGCGGGCGCACTCACTCGAAAATGACGATACTGATCACACCGCCAAGATCGCCTTCCTTACCGCCTTCTTTCGGATAACCGGTGATATCGGTTTCTTCCTTGGGACTGCCGTGACAGGACAGGCAGGATGCACTGTAATACTCCGGCAGAAGCATTCTGAACGCAGGTCTGCCTTCATATTCTACCTGTTCAGTGTAGGCTTTCCCCTTTGGCCAGTCCGGCGTCAGCAACTTGGATTCGATTATGCCGCGCTCCCAGCTGTCGGGTCGGGCTTTGCGATTGCGCACCAGGTCAGGCGGGGCCGTTACCCTCACGCGAGCTTCGGTGCCGGCGCTTGCTGCAAATTCCTCGTTCACAAGACGCGCAAACACCGCAGGAATGAAACCCTTGAACCCGGTGCCCTGTCGATTGATGTCTGACTGGTGTTCATCGACAATCTTGCGCATGGCTTTCAGTTGTGCCTCGATCAGACGCTTGTCACGGGGTGAAAGATCATCGCCAAGTAGCGGAGAACCGATGCGTTTGGCATAGATTGCCTCGGCTTCCTGGATAAGTTTCTCGCCGGTAAAACCCTTGTCGGCAATATCCGGATTGTTGATGAGCGGCTGGTTGGCTGATACGGCACTCCTGCCGGACCGCAGAATATCTGCCAGTTTGTTGCCAATCTCGAGCCCGGTAGAGTCGGCTGCCGCCTGACTTGCCGCCAAGCCCAACACAAGGGCGGCGACAATGCTCAAACCAGCTGGTCGAAACGGCCTGGGAT
>JABDRA010000557.1 GCA_013041995.1 Anderseniella sp.
AAGGGGTCAATGTGAGCTTTGCCGAAGTGCCCGGAGCCCTGCAAAAGGGAGTGGTTGATTGCGCTGTCACCGGCGCAGGCTCCGGCTACAGCGCCGGCTGGTGGGAAGTTTCGACCCATCTGCTGCCGATCCCGCTGGGCGGCTGGGACCCGGTTGTGACCGCCGTCAACATGGACAAGTGGAAGGCGCTTGACGCCGACACCCAGGCTCTCATTGAAAAGCAAGTGAGCAGCAAGTTCGAGGACCCGGCCTGGGCGAGTGCGCAAAATGCGCTGACCAATGACATTGCCTGCCTGACCGGAAACGGCACGTGCGCTTCCGGCGATGCGCGGTCAATGACGCTCGTTGACGTATCGGAGGCGGACTTCAAGAAGGCGCGTGAAATCCTGATCTCCAAAGTCTTGCCGGATTGGGGCGCACGTGCCGGCAAGGACTGGGTTGCGCGCTGGAACGGCTCCGTCGGCAAGGTCGTCGGCGTAACCGTCGAAGCCCAGTAAGGTGATGAAAAGAGGGTGAGCCTGATGGTTGCGGAAAAACTCATATACAGGCTCAAACTCGGCAACAAATGGGTGGCAGTCCTCATCGGAGGGCTGCTGCTTGCCTGCGCCGCCTTCGTCCTGCTGGACATTGTCATGCGCCAGGCCGGGTCTTCATTCGGCGGGACGGATGAGATTTCCGGATATGTGATGGCCATCGTCACCTCATGGGGCATGGCCTACACATTGCTGGAACTGGGGCATGTGCGCATTGATCTGCTGCGCAGCCGTGGCGGAAAGCGGATCCGGTCGCTGTTTGATCTGGGGGCGCTGCTGGCCCTTACCGCAACGGTTACGCTGATTGCCTGGCGCTGCTGGCCGGTGCTGGAGCGATCCATAGTCAACATGTCGCGTGCCAACACACCGCTGGAGACGCCGCTGTGGCTGGTGCAGACGCCCTGGTTTGCGGGCTGGGCGTGGTTTGCGATTGTTTCGTGGCTCACGCTGATTTCAGCGATCATGCTGATTGCGGCGGGGCGGTTTGATCAATCAGAAAAAGCTATCGGCACGTTTGGTGAACTGGATCAGGCAAAATGATTTTCTATGTCGCCGCCGGATTGCTGGCCTTGCTGTCCCTGTCAATTCCGGTTGGGATCGTCTTGTTCCTGCTTGGCTTCGGCGTGGACATCTTCTTCAGTCCGTTTCCCCTGATCCGCGGGCTTGGCCAGATGGTCTGGTCTACCTCCAACAACGCCACACTGATTGCCATTCCGTTCTTTGTCCTGCTCGGTGAAGTCCTTGTGCGCAGCGGGGTTGCGGAAAAGACCTATTCCGCACTTGACCGCTGGGTATCCTGGCTGCCGGGCGGGCTTGTCCATGCCAATGTCGCAACGGCCACAATGTTCTCTGCCACATCGGGCTCATCGGTTGCCACGGCAGCAACAGTTGCCACCGTGGCCATGCCCCAGGCCGAACGGTTGGGATATGATCCCAAGCTGTTTTCCGGCGCGATCGCTGCGGGTGGAACGCTGGGGATCATGATACCACCATCGATCAACCTGATCGTATATGGCTTCCTCACCCAGACCTCGATCCCGAAACTGTTTCTGGCAGGCCTGCTGCCGGGCCTCGGGCTGGCACTGGGCTTCATCCTGGTGGTAATGCTGATCTGTGCCATTCGACCGGATCTGGGCGGAGAAAGGCGGGTCTTTCCGCTTGCAGACATGTTGAAGGCACTGGTCAATCTTGTGCCGATCATCCTGCTGTTCACCATCATCATCGGCACAATCTACAAAGGTTGGGCCACGCCGACCGAAGCGGCGGCTGTCGGGGTTATGGGCGCATTTCTGATTGCGATATGTTTCGGACACGTTTCGGCGGGGATGTTGTCACAAAGCCTGTTGGGAACCATCAAGATCACCTCGATGATCATGCTTGTGGTCATCGGTGCCTCGTTCCTGAACTTCACCCTGGCATCGGCTGGACTGGGCAGGGAACTGAGCGCCTTTCTGGACGGCCTGGGGCTGTCTCCGCTGGAAACCATCATGGTCGTGGTGGTGATCTATATCGTGCTCGGCTTCTTTATTGAAACACTGTCCCTGATGGTCGTCACAATCCCCATCATAGTGCCGCTTGTCGTGCAGCAGGGATATGATCCGATCTGGTTCGGCATCCTGATGATCGTGCTTATCGAGATGGCGCTGATAACGCCGCCTGTCGGGTTGAACCTCTATGTGGTTCAGGGCGCCCGGAAAAGCGGCCCCATGAGTGATGTGATGCTGGGCACCATCCCGTTTGTCGCAACAATGCTGTTGATGGTTGCCGCCCTTATTACCTGGCCACAGATCGCTCTTTTCCTGCCTGGTGCGATCGAGTAGCCGAAGCGGGCATCAGTGCGGTTGTTTCGGCCCGTTGCAGCCATCGGCCCGCCATTCCGGACATTCGGTGCTCGTGTAGAACCTGGGAATTGCGGACAACGCTGAGCGCGGAACAAGTCTCTAGTATTCTTATCCACCCACATTTAGGGATATTTGGTGAGGCATATTGCTCATACCAGCAGTAACAAGGGAGTTCATTCATGGCCACGAAAAAGGATTTGTTGCGAAAACTGCTCAAGGGTATCGAGACCGGCGATCCAGACGCAGCAACCGTCGTCAACGAAGAAAAATACATCCAGCACAACCCCAGAACCGCAGAAGGCAGCCCCGGTCTTGCCGATCTCTTTGCGCGTCTGGCTCAAACAAATCCACGTGTAACTTTTGTGCGCGTTTTTGAGGACGGTGATTTCGCCTTCGCCCATAACGAGTATGACTTCGATTGTGTGGAAGTAGCCTTCGAGGTGTTCCGATTCGAGGATGGCAAAGCCGTCGAGCATTGGGATAACATACAGGTCAAGCAGCCTCCAAACCCGTCAGGTCGAAGCATGCTGGACGGCGAGACGGCCATCACCGAACTGGATAAAACCGAGTTTAATCGCGACTTGGTTATCGCCTACGCGCAAAAGGTGCTGGTCGAGCAACAGCGCGATCTTTTGGAAACGTTTGTCGATGACGATTTGTTCCAGCACGACCCAGAAACTGCTGATGGTCTAGCGGCTCTGCGAGCATCGCTTGACGCTCAGCTGGCGGATGGCACGCTACGGATCGCGTATCAGAGAGTTCACCGTGTCCTTGCCGAGGGGAGCTTCGTCTTGTGCTTGAGCGAGGGCAGCAAGGACGGCCTTCACTCAGGTTTGTACGATCTGTTTCGTGTCGCCGAGGGCAAAATCGTAGAGCAGTGGAACACTGTATCGCCAATTGCTCCGCGCAGCGAATGGAAGAACGACAATGGGAAGTTTTGAACGGCCCAAAGCCACCATCCGCTCGACCACTACGAAGAGTCCATTATTGGGGGCAAAGCAGTCATCCACGGCGCAATTCCAAACCGGCCGCCTATGACCCACAGCTGAACACATCAAGGTGTTTTCGGAGGTGTCAGTCAAATCGCGTGTTATTTACAAACTGATCTTTAAGATGAGCTTGCTACTAAACAAGGTCCCAGCGAGGGGAACTGCAATTCAAGTGCAGGCGAGTTGGAAAATGCAGCTATTGGGCGAGCTATGACGGAATTGAGCTGAACATGTC
>JABDRA010000130.1 GCA_013041995.1 Anderseniella sp.
TGCCGCTATGGCGGCTGCATCACCTGTGCCGGCCGGCTGGTGTCCGGCAGTGTCCGCCAGCCCAAGGGGACCGCCCTCAACAAGCGCCAGTCACAGGACGGCTACATCTTGATGTGCGTGGCCCAACCGAAGGAAGACTGCGTGGTCGAAGTCGGCGTGGAAACCCACACCAACCTGTATCGCAACCCGTTTCTCGGCCCGCTGAAGTAACCACCAATCCCCAGGTCAGGCGATGCCTGCTTCCGCCTTGATCTCGGCAATATAGGCTTCACGCATTTTACGCGCCATCGGGCCGGGCTGGCCACCACCGATCATGGTGCCGTCAATGTCGACAATCGGCATCACCAGCGTGGTTGCCGACGACAGGAAGGCCTCGTCCGCATCAAGCGCTTCTTCCACAGTGAACAGCCGCTCTTCCAGTTTCACATTGTGCCTGGCGCACAATTGCATCAGCACCTTGCGGCGAATACCCGGCAGGATCGAGTTCGACAATGGCCGGGTGATGATGGTGTCGTCCTTGACGATATAGGCTGTTGAAGACGTACCTTCGGTGACGAACCCGTCCTCGACCATCCAGCCTTCAAAACCGCCCTTTTCGACCGCCTCCTGCTTGGCCATGACCTGCCCCAGCAGCGCAACGGACTTGATGTCGCGGCGCTTCCAGCGAATGTCTTCCACCGTGACCACCTTGACGCCGGTGGTCGCATTCGGATTGTCGAGCAACTGCTTTTTCATGGTGAAGGCTGCAACCGAAGGTGTCGCGGCTTTCGGGAACGCGAAATCACGGTCGGCAGCGCCGCGGGTAATCTGCGAGTACACACCGCCTTCATCGATACCGTTCAGCTCTATGAGCTTTTCATGCATGGCGAGGTAGTCTGCTTCACTCATCGGCATGTCGATGCGCAGTTCGCCTAAAGAGCGTTTCAGACGTTCCAGGAACGGCGCCTTGTCGACCATCTTGCCGCCAATGACCGGCACAACCTCATAGATGCCGTCACCGAACACGAATCCGCGATCGAAGATCGACACCTGTGCCTGATCTTCGGGAACATATTGACCATTTACAAAAACCGTACGGGCCATCCTTGCGCCTCATTGAAAGTTATTTAACGTCTTGATTTAACTTTGGGTCAGGACCCTACACCAGACACGATGTGCCACAAAATGCCAGACGACGACAAGTCATATCACCAGACGGACCTCAACGTGATCCATGATGGCGAGCGTTATCATGTGCCGTCCCACAATGTGGTCAATTGCACGAGCGATTTCTGGAAGTGGCAGACCTCCGGCGAAAGGCAGGAATGGCCTAAATGGACCGACAACGATGTTCACCCGGCACCGCCACAGCGGGTGAACGGGAATGACCTGTCAGCGACCTGGATCGGTCACGCAACGGTGTTGATACAGGTAGGTGGAGTTAACATCCTCACCGACCCGTTTTTCTCGATGCGGGCCAGCCCGTTCCAGTTTGCCGGGCCCAGGCGGGTTCGCCATCCCGGCGTGGCCCTGAAAGACCTGCCACCGATTGATCTGATCCTGCTCAGCCACAATCATTATGACCATATGGATCTGCCGGCCTTGCGCAGGCTTGTGAAGCATCACGATGCCCCGATCCTCACACCATATGGCAATGCCCGCATCGTGAACCGCTGGATAAGGCAGGCCAACGTGATGGAGCGCGGCTGGCATGAACCGTTCGAACATTTACCTGATGTTCTGGTCACGCCGACCCCGGCGCTGCACTGGTCAAAGCGCACCTTCAAGGATCGCAACAAGGCGCTGTGGTCAGCGTTCATGATCGAAGCCGGCAAGCGCAAGGTGTATTTTGGTGCAGATACCGGCTTTGGTACCGGCGAGCATTTCATGCAGACCAGGGACCGTTATGGCGCGCCGGATTTGGCCCTGCTGCCGATCGGGGCCTACGAACCAAGTTGGTTCATGAAAGCGCAGCATATCGATCCGGATGAAGCTGCACGTGCTCACAACCTGTTGGGCGCAAAAGCCTCTCTGGCCATCCAGCACGCCACCATTCAATTGACCGATGAGGCGATTGATGCACCCGTCAGGGCACTGCAGGCAGCAAAGCTCAATCACGGCATTGAAGATTATGCGTTTCGCGCGATTTCAGTGGGCGAAACGTGGGAGGTAGACGGTCTCGCCAAGGCTTGAGACCCGTGATATTCATACTGCAGCAAGTACAGGATTTCAGGAGACGCAGACATGTCAGCAATTATCGGTTGGGCACATTCACAGTTCGGCAAGCTCGAAGACGATGATCTTGAAACCATGCTGGCACGTGTGTGCAAACAGGCCGTAGAAGACGCCGGTATCGGTTTTGATGAAGTCGATGCCATCTATGTCGGCAATTTCGGCATGTTTGAAAAACAGTCTTTTCCGGCAGCTTTCGCCCTGGAAGCCGATCCGGCCCTGCGCTTCAAACCAGCAACCCGCGTAGAAAACGCCTGTGCTACCGGGTCGGCCGCTGTGCATATGGGGCTCAACGATCTGGCCTCGAAGAAATCACGCTTCGTGCTGGTGGTTGGCGCCGAAAAAATGACCTCAGCGCCGGGCAGCGTGATCGGCGATGTGTTGCTCAATGCGTCCTACCGCAAGACTGAAGCCGATACGCCGGGCGGCTTTGCCGGCGTGTTTGCCCGCATTGCCGACCTGTACTTCCAACGCTATGGCGACCAGTCGGAGGCCATGGCGCGGATTGCTGCAAAAAACCATGCCAATGGCGTGCACAATCCATATGCCCAGATGCGCAAGGATTTCGGCTATGAGTTCTGCAACACCATCTCCGACAAGAACCCGACGGTGATCGGCGCCATTCGCCGGACCGATTGTTCTTTGGTGTCGGACGGCGCTGCCGCCATCGTCATGACCGACACGGAAACCGCCTTGCGGTTTCCCAAGGCAGTACATTTTCGCGCCGCCGCCCATGCACAAGATTACCTGCCCATGGCGAAACGCGATATCGTTGCATTCGAAGGCTGCGAGCAGGCCTGGGGCAAGGCGCACCAGCAGGCCGGCACGTCGCTGGATGATCTGTCGTTCGTGGAAACCCATGACTGCTTCACCATCGCAGAACTGATCGAGTATGAAGCCATGGGGCTAACCCCAAAGGGCGAAGGCGCACGCGCCATTACCGAAGGCTGGACCGCCAAGGATGGCAAGCTGCCGGTCAATCCGTCCGGCGGCCTGAAGTCGAAAGGCCACCCGATCGGTGCCACCGGCGTGTCCATGCACATCATGGCGGCCATGCAACTGACCGACACAGCCGGCGATATGCAACTGCAGGCACCCGAGCTTGCCGGTATCTTCAATATGGGCGGCGCAGCGGTAGCCAACTACGTGTCAATTCTTGAGCGTTTACGCTAGGCAACTGCCTGATATTTAATCAACACGGTCGGGCCGTGTCGGATTTCGCGTATTTTGCATGGAAATCATGCAGAATGCGTTTGCGCGTGTCCGGTATTTGATTAAACCTTCGGCAAATTTGAACCTGCAGAAGGGCAATCCCGATGGTAAATGGCGCCGATACGGCCTGGATTCTAACCTCAACCGCACTCGTTTTGTTCATGACACTGCCTGGCCTGGCACTGTTTTATGCAGGCCTGGTGCGCACGCGCAACATCCTGTCGGTTCTGATGCAATGTGTCTCGATAGCCGCCCTGATGTCCCTGCTCTGGCTGATCGCCGGGTATTCTCTGGCATTTACCGAAGGCTCACCCTGGGTCGGCGGCCTCAGCAAGATGATGCTGAGTGGCGTGACACGCGGCCAGGTTTTCGATGGCACCGGCATCCCTGAAACCCTGTTCTTCATGTTCCAGATGACATTTGCCATCATCACACCGGCCTTGATCGTCGGGGCTTTCGTTGAGCGCATCAAGTTCTCTGCAGTGTTGTTGTTCTGCACCCTATGGCTGCTGTTGGTCTATGCACCGGTGACCCACTGGGTGTGGGGCGGCGGCTGGCTCGCCGCCATGGGCGTCAAGGATTTTGCCGGCGGCATCGTGGTTCATGTCACCGCCGGTGTTGCAGCCATCGTACTGGCAGTCATGCTCGGTGCCCGCACCGGTTTTCCGTCTCATGTACAGCCGCCACACGCGCCCTGGATGGTCATGGTCGGCGCTTCAATGCTGTGGGTCGGATGGTTCGGCTTCAATGCCGGCAGCGCCTTGTCTGCCGGTGCCGATGCCGGCATGGCCATGCTTGTGACCCATGTATCAGCCGCCACGGCAACGCTGGTTTGGATCGGCATCGAGTGGGTGCGGTTCGGTAAACCAAGCCTGGTCGGCGCGGTCACCGGCACCATTGCCGGGCTTGCTACCATCACGCCAGCATCCGGCTTTGTCGGCCCAATCGGTGGTTTGACCTGCGGACTTGCCGGCGGCTTCATCTGTTATCTGGCCGTTGATCTGATCCGCAACCGTATGCGGATCGATGACAGCCTCGATGTCATGGCCGTACATGGTGTCGGCGGCGCAACCGGCACGCTGCTCACCGCCGTGCTGATGGGCACCGGCCTTGGCGGTGTCGGTTTTGACGAAGGCACCAATGCGGGCAGCCAATTCATGGTGCAACTCACCGGCGTTGCAGTAACCGCCATCTATTGCGCCATCGTCAGCATCATCATTGTCATGATCGTCAAGGCAACCACCGGATTGCGGGTCAGCGCAGATGAAGAG
>JABDRA010000131.1 GCA_013041995.1 Anderseniella sp.
TCGGCTGATCAGATCATCGCTTATGTGCAAGACAACAAACTCACCTGCGAATGGCTGCTCGAAACCCATGTCCATGCAGACCATCTGTCAGCCGCGCCCTATATCCAGCAACAGCTCGGTGGCAAGCTGGCCATTGGCGACGGCATCACCCAGATACAGGACGTGTTCGGGAAAATCTTCAATGCCGGGACCGAATTTGAGCGCGATGGATCGCAATTCGACAGGTTGTTGAAGGATCAGGACGAGTTCGCCATCGGTGCCTTGTCTGTAAACGCCATGCATACACCCGGCCATACGCCGGCCTGCATGACTTATGTGGTCGGCGACTGCGCATTTGTGGGCGACACCCTGTTCATGCCCGATTTTGGCACCGCACGTGCCGATTTCCCCGGCGGCGATGCAAGAAGGCTCTATCGATCGATCCGCAAGGTGTTGTCATTGCCGCCGGAAACCAAGCTGTACATGTGCCATGACTACAAGGCACCCGGACGTGATGAATATGCCTGGCAAACCACGGTTGCCGAGGAACGTGCCAATAACGTGCATGTCCGTGACGGCGTGAGCGAGGCCGAGTTTGTCGCCATGCGCGAAGCCCGCGATGCTCAGTTGGGCATGCCCAAGCTGATTGTGCCCTCCATTCAGGTCAATATGAGAGCCGGTAACATGCCTGAGCCGGAAGACAATGGCGTTGTGTACCTGAAGACACCGATAAATCAGCTGTGATGTAGGTCACTCAAACCAGTACTTTTCCCGGGTTCATCAGATTGTCCGGATCAAGGGCTTGCTTGATTGCCCGTGCCATTGCCAGTTTGGCAGGATCGCCGTAGGCGGCAAGCGCCTGCATCTTTTCAAGACCGATACCGTGTTCTGCGGAAAATGAACCGCCTTTTGCCTTCAAGTTCGAATAAACGGCCACATCCACAAGCGCTTTGCCAAGCCGGTTGCCGTGAGGTGCGGAGACCGTGATGTGCAGGTTTCCGTCGCCCAGATGTCCCATACAGCTGAAGTGAACATCTGCGGCAATGGCTTTCAGATCTTCTTTCAGTTCGCACACATATTGATCCAGCGCATTCAAAGGCACTGACACATCATACCAGTAGCCGCCCGGCCGTTGCCTCTCAACGGCCCAGCTTTCTTCCCGGATGCGCCAGAAGTCAGACGCCTGACGGTCATTTTGAGCAATGATTGCATGCCCTATCGTTCCACTTTCCATAAGTGGAACGAGTATTTCCTGCTGGACGGCTTGCGCGTCCGGCTGGGTTTTCCCGGAATGTTCGAACAACACCAGAACCTGCCCCGGAAACGATGCAACGAGGTCATCCAGTCCTACATCCTGCGCAACAGTGTCAGCATAGGCCCGCCACATGATCTCTGCCCGCAGCAGCCTGCCTCGTGCCTGCGCCAGGTGAAAAGCCTCAACGGCTGCAGCAGCACTTTCGAACGAGACCAGCGCCGTCGATGTGGCGCCAGGCAATGCCTCCAGTTTAAGCACCGCAGCCGTAACGACGCCGAGGCGCCCTTCTGACCCGACCAGCAGTTGCTTGATGTCGAGCCCTTCATTGGCTTTGCTGACGCGGGTCATGTCCGAGACAACAGGCTGCCATCCGGCAACACAGCCTCCAGACCAAGCACCCGATGACGCATCACGCCGCTCCGGAACGCCTCCATGCCCCCGGCATTGGTGGCAACCATGCCACCGATGTAGCGCTGCCGCGTGCCGACAGGTCTATGCCCGGCGTGAGACCGTGGGCCGCGCATGCCCTTTGCACCTCCTTCAGCGTTATGCCTGGCTGCACACAGATTGTGCCAGTGTCAGTATCCAGTGCCACAATCTTGTTGAGCGCCTTGAGATCAACAATCAGTTGCCCCGGCAGGCTTGCGCCCGCACCGGCAAGCCCGGTGCGGCCACCGTGTGGCACAATCGGAATCTGGTGTGCTGCGCACAGGTTCACAATCGCACAAACCTCTTGGGCAGATTTGGGAAGCGCTACGACACCCGCTGCAAGATTGTCGGAATGAAATCCCGGATCGAGTGCATCCACCGCATCTCCCTGACGCACGGCGCACACACCTTCCAGCGCTCGTAGAAATTCCTTGTCCAGTGTCATGATCTCAGCCCTTGTGGCACCCGGTATCCGCAGTCATCATGCCGTCAAATAATTCAAACAACCAGAGCCGTCATGACATCACAATAC
>JABDRA010000561.1 GCA_013041995.1 Anderseniella sp.
TGATGGTGTAGAGCACGCCATACCAGACCAGGTCGAACCCGAGTGCGCCGACCAGCGGCACATAAAGCGGCGCGACAATCACCAGCATGGCGGTGTCATCCAGGAATGTGCCCATCAGGATGAACGACAACTGCATCAGGATCAGTATCATCCAGGGTTCCAGGCCGAGTTGCTCGGTGAACAGGGCGTCGATGGCCTTGACCGCACCGAGCCCGTCGAACACCGCGCCGAAGCCCAGGGCGGCCAGGATGATCCACATGAACATGCACGAAATACCCAGTGTCTGGCGCACCGAAACCTCAAACACCTCTTTGGTCATGCGGCGCTTGAGAACAGCAGCCAGAAACGCCGTCATGGCACCGATGGCGGAGCTTTCAACGAGGCTGGTCAAGCCGTAGACGAACGGCACCATCATGGCTGCGAAAATGCCCAGCGGCAGCAGGCCGGCGCGCAGCAGCTTCAGCTTCTCGTTCATCGGCATGTTGCGTTCTTCGGGCGGCAATGCAGGGCCGAGTTCCGGCTGCAGGCGGCAGCGGACGACAATATAGACGATGAACATTGCCGCCATCATCAGGCCCGGAATGACGCCTGCCAGCCACAGCTGGCCGACGGGCTGGCGCGCAATCATGGCGTACAGCACCAGCACCACAGACGGCGGCACCAGGATGCCCAGCGACGAGCCTGCCTGAACCACGCCGGTTACCATCTGCTTGTCGTACCCGCGGCGCAAAAGCTCCGGCAGCGCGATGGTGGCGCCGATCGCCATGCCGGCAACCGACAGTCCGTTCATCGCGGAAATCAGCACCATCAGGCCGATGGTGCCTATTGCCAGGCCGCCTCGAAGGCCGCCCATCCAGACGTGAAACATTCGATACAGATCATCGGCAATCCTGGATTCCGACAGCACGTAGCCCATGAAAATGAACATCGGCAAGGTAAGCAGCGGATACCATTTCATCAACTTCATGGCGGCGGAAAAGCCGATGTCTGAGCCGCCTGTGCCCCACAGGAACAGGGCTGCCATGACGGCGACGAAACCGATGGCGCCGAACACGCGCTGCCCGGTCATGAGCATTAACATCATGGTTGAGAACATCAAGATTGCGATGAGGTCCTGGTCCATTCTACAGTTCCACCTCGCGAATGCGCGCAATGTCCTTGAAGAACTCCGAAATCGCCTGCAGCAGCATCAGAAATATGCCAAGGCACATCACCGACTTGATCGGCCACATATAGGGCCGCCAGATGGTGCGGCTGCGTTCCCAGTACTCGATGGAATAAGCCGTGCTTTCAATCGCGCCGTAGAGCAGGACGCCGAGATAGGTCATCAGGCACACGATGGTTATGGCGTCGAACCAGGCTTTCTTCTTGACCGACCATTCACCGTAAAACAGGTCCATGCGAACATTGGAGCCAAGCTGGATCGAGTAAGGACCGCCCAGAATATAGTAGGTGACCATGGCAAACTGGGCCATCTCGAGTGTCCACAACGAGGGCCAACCGGTGGCTTTCGAAACCGACGACCACAACAGAATGGAGATCATCACGAAAATAAAATACATGATGATGCGTCCCAACCGACGGTTCACCTCATCGACAATGCGGACATATGACCTGACAATTTCCGGCATCAGGCTTCCTCACCGGGTATGGTAACACCCAGTTCACGCAAGCCTGAAATAATCCACCCGGACAATGTTGCTGCCATGGCATCCTGTTCGCGAGACGTGGTGATCAGGTCATTCCTGATTTCGATCATAACGTTGTGCAAACCGGCGCCAACAGCGTTTTCACGCAAGGTGTGGGTCACACCATCTTCAGGGCCATAGGGTTCGTTGCGACGTACCTCCAGGGCGGTATGCCAATGGGTATTGATCAGCATGGCATCTGCCAACCGGCTGTCCGTATCATGCAGAATACCCAGCTCGACGTCGCGGGCCTTGCCGTTGTAAACCGGTGTAAAACTGTGCACGGTCACAATGATGGTGGGGCTGTTGGCTGCAGCAATGACGCTTGCCAGGTTGGCCCGGAACGGTTCGTACACCAGCGCAATTCGGGTGGCGCGCTCAACCTGGCTGAGACCCTGATTGCCGGGTATATCGAAAATCTCGCTTTTTGCAGGAACCGCCCCTTGCGCGTCCGGCGGGCGATTGCAGTCGTAAACCAGCCGCGAAACCTGGCTGGCGACCAGAACCGCATCCAGCCTTTTGCTGATACCTTCGGCAACGGCAAACGCGCCCGGGTCCCAGGCGATATGGCTTTTCAAGGTTCCAGCGTCCAGGCCAAGAGAGTTCAGTTCAGGAGGGATAAAGCAGGACGCATGTTCACACACCACAATCACCGGAGAGCCGCCCTCGCGATTGACCACAAGCGGTGCGGGCGCCGTAAATGCGCCATCCAAAGCCTGCATTGCCGCTTGTGTCAAAATTACACCCCTTCTGAAACTGAAAAAATTTTTACACACCAGACAGCTTTGTCAACATAATTTCTGAAATTATTTCTTCTAATGATGATCGCTTGTGATTAGGTTTTCAAAATCGGAGGTCGGGAATTGGTCCAGAAATCGGCAAGCGTTACAGATCTGCTGACAGAAAAATTTGACAGCCTGACCCGCGCAGAGCGGCAACTGGCCAGTTCTCTGCAGGAAAACTATCCGGTCTCGGGGCTTGGCAGCATCACCAATGTGGCCAGCAAGGCCGGTGTATCCGCCCCTACAGTCGCCCGTCTGGTTCAGAAACTGGGGTTTGCCGGTTTCGCCGAGTTTCAGTCCAGCCTGCATGACGAACTGGAAGCGCGCATCTCCAACCCGATTGCCAAGCATGACAGCTGGGCCGGCAAGGCACCGACGGAACATATTCTCAACCGGTTCACAGATGCGGTACTGGACAATATCCGCCAGTCACTGGCCCAGATCGATCATGAGGCGTTTGACCGGACCTGCGATCTGCTGGCCGACACCGAGCGGCATCTTTTCATCGCCGGTGGCCGCATTACCCGCATGATGGCGGACTATTTTTTCCTGCACATGCAGGTCATTCGCCCCGATGTCACGAACATCCAGTCGATCTCGAATGCCTGGCCGCACTATCTTTTGAACATGAAGCAGGGCGATGTGCTGGCGCTGTTTGATATTCGCCGCTATGAAAATTCAACGCTGCGGCTTGCCGAAATGGCGAAGGAACGTGGCGCACACATCATCCTGTTCACCGATCAGTGGCGCTCGCCGGTCGACAAGATAGCCGACCACAGCTTTGGCGTGCATGTCGAGGTACCGTCGGCCTGGGATTCGTCGGCCACCACCCTGCTGCTGATCGAGACCATGATTGCGTCAGTGGAAACCCGCACCTGGAGCGACACCAAACAACGCATGCAAACCCTGGAGGAGATGTTCGACCGGACGCGTTTCTTCCGCAAATTCAAGTAGTCCACATTCCGCCATTCCATTGTGCGGAAGCGAATTGACTTTTAACAAGGAAACAGGCACACATTGTCGCACTTTCGTACCACCCTGCGGGAGAGACCGGACTGAAATGCCCGGCGCCGAAGGAGCAACCGCCCCGGAAACTCTCAGGCAAAAGGACCGCAGGGAGGGCACATCTCTGGAGAGCAGTGGCGCAAATGCCACTCACCGAAGGGCGTAAGCTGGCCGAGACAGCCAGTGAAATCTCTCAGGTAACGGACAGAGGGGGCACGTGTGAACGGCAAGTACGGTCGTGACACATGTGCAACCTTTGAAAGCAAGCCGGGAGATGGAAATTGTCTGACAGTGAAACACCGCAAGACCTGAAAACCACACCGCTGACCGCAGAGCATGAAGCGCTTGGCGCGCGCATGGTGCCGTTTGCCGGCTACCTGATGCCGGTGCAGTACCCGGCCGGCATCCTGGCTGAACACAACCACACCCGCGACAAGGCCG
>JABDRA010000567.1 GCA_013041995.1 Anderseniella sp.
CAGCGTCTATGACCAGAGGATAATTGTTCATCTTCATTTTGCGCCGCGTGTCAGGCAGGGGAAGGCCGGTTTCCGTCAGCCAGATTGCCCAGTTCATCCAGTGCCATTGTTCGTATTCAAGGTCTAAAAGATCGGCGACCGGAAGCTCTTCAAGTTTGATGCCCGCCGCATACCGGTCAAGATATCCAGGCGCGCACACCGGAAACACTTCTTCTTCGAAAAGCAGGATGGACTCGTAACCGGCCCAGTTGCCCTGGCCATGTACGATGGCGATCTGGAAATCGCTGCTGAGCAGGTCCGCCTGCACATCCGTGGTGGTCAGCCGGATTGTGCAGTCGGGATGGCGCGCTTCAAAGCGATGCAAGTGCGGCACCAGCCACATGCCTGCAATGGACGTGTCTGTAACAATCTCCAATTGCTGAAAATCGTCGTCGATGCGGACTTCATCCGCCGCATTGGCCAGGTGGGTAAGGGCAATCGAGACACTGTTTTGAAACAGCTTGCCGCGATCAGTCAGTTGCACGGAGCGATGACCGCGCTGGAACAACGAGACACCCAGACCGGTTTCCAGGCTCCTGATCTGCTGGCTGACCGCCGGTGCGGTGACATTCAGTTCCCTGGCTGCCAGGGCAAAGCTGGACAGCCGTGCCGCCGCCTCGAACGCGATCAGGGGATCAAGGTGCGGTAGTTTCTTTCGAACATCCTGCATTAGAGGTTCTTTTCCAAATGCCAAAGAAATGATGTTTTGCAGATAGTGTTGGACTAGTGCAGCTTTTGTTATCTGAAATGTCAACTGATCTTTAAGGAGCGTGACCATGGAATCGTCCATACTTGAAAAGCGGAAAGATGATGCTCCGTTTCGGGCAGATCCGGCTGCTTCCTTCACCATGCCTGCGCGCTTTTACACCAGCTCAGAAACCTATGAGCTTGAGAAACAGGCGATCTTTTACCGGACTTGGCACTATGCCGGACACGTGTCGCAGGTCACCGGTCCGGGAAGCTATTTCACCACTGCCATCCACGAACAGAACATTTTCGTGGCCCGGGGGCGCGACGATGAATTGCGCGCCTTCTACAATGTATGTGCCCATCGCGGCCATGAGCTTGTGCAGGGAGCCGGTCAGAAGAATGTCATCACTTGCCCTTACCACGCCTGGGCGTTTGACTTTGAAGGCAATCTTGTCGCTGCACGCAACTCGGAAAATGTTGCCGGGTTCAACAAGTGCGACTTCGCGCTGAAGCAGATCCGGCTGGAGGTTTTCTGCGGCATGATCATGGTCAATCTTGATCCGGACGCTGTTTCCTTTGCGCAGCAGTTCAAAGGACTGGAAGACGAGATTCGCCACTATATGCCGTCAGTCGATACACTGGCCTTTGCCCAGCGTGACACATTTGATGTTGCATCGAACTGGAAAGTACTCGTCGACAATTTCCTGGAGTGTTACCATTGTGCGCCTGCGCACAAGGACTTTGTCGACCTGGTCGACATGAATTCCTATCGTACAATCACCCACAAGCTCTATTCATCCCAGTGCGCCGCAGCACCGCGCACCACTTCCAGCAATGCCTATTCCTTCGAGCCGGGTGACGTCGACTTCGGCTATGCGGGCTTTTTCGTCTGGCCGAATTTTACCATCTGGATTTATCCGGGCGAGGCCAATTTGTCGGTCCTGCAGATGAACCCGAAAGATCCGGCCAGAACCATCGAGTACCAGGACTGGTTTACGCCTGGTGGTGTGCTGACACCGCAATTGAAGGAGGCAGCCGACTATCAGAAGAATGTCCTGCAACCCGAAGACATCGGATTGTGCGAAAGCGTGCAGCGCGGCTTGTGTTCCAGAGGGTATAATCAGGGCCGGTTCATCGTTGATCATGGCAAGACGGAACTGAGCGAACATGCCGTTCACCATTTTCAGTCCATGGTCATGGAAGCCCTTGGTGTTGAACTGGAGTGACCCTACCGGTTAACGGCGAGCAGGCGCGGTCCGCGATCAACCAGCAAATCCGTCACGCCGGCACCAAGCCACATGCAGACCAGCGCGATCCACGCCGTCAGCGCCAGAACCGCACCGCCGGTCATGCCGGCGCCGACCGCACACCCGCCTGCCAGCATGGCGCCAAACCCCATCAGGCAAGCGCCGGCTATGTAGCGCGGCATCGGTGCCTGCTCGTTAAATGTCTGGATGTGGAAATCACCCGCCATGAGGGACGCAATGAAAGACCCGGCAAAGACACCCGGCACAAGGCCCAGCCCGAAGCCCAGCGACAGGTTTGGCTGATTGACCACAGCCATGAGGGTATCGGCTGACGGCCCGGTGAAGCTGATGCTTTGAACCGGAACGATATCGAAAGACTGGCTGGCCAGTGTCGCGGTGAACCACCATCCCGCAGTAACCGCAATTCCCACCATCAGGCTGGTCGCAATCATCGGGATTGAGAGTTTGTGACGCAGAGCCAGGCCGCCGGCAAGCACCAGTATGGCAAGGCCCGCCGCCAGCCCGCTATTGTGTGGAAGATGGTCCATCAGGTTTCTGGTCTCAGGCCCGACCAGCCATAACGATGCCAGCTTGAGCCGGGCCGGCGACAGAATGCCCCGCAAGGATGCCTGGGCCACAACGGTCAGTATCAGGCCGGTTATCAGGGCCCTGAGATTGCCCGTTGCCGACAACACCAGCAACCGGCTGGCACAACCGCGGGCCAGGATCATGCCCGATCCGAACATCAATCCGCCGATCACCGCGCCAGACAAGGAGCCGGTCGTCGACAGCTGGCGCACGGATGCCACATCCAGAATATCTGCCGAAAACAGTAGCTGGACACCCAGCAGGGCTGCCCCGAACGCCAGCAGCCACACGGTTGTCTTGGGCCCGAACGAGCCGCGCCAGAACTCGATTGTCGCTGATCTGAGACAAAACCGGCTGCGCTGTGCTGCAACGCCGAACAGCAAACCTGTGACGCCACCGCCGATCGTGGCGCTGCCGGCATCACTGAAATTTTCTATGAGCCAACTCAGGTCCACCGGGGTCTCCCATCGTGCCGGTAATTCCAGTCATGTCAGGAAGATTGCATATCGCAATGCGCTGTCAGTCATCCCGCCATGACTTGCTAGCACCGGCGCGCGACATCACCTTGATCTGGATCAACGCCTGGATCAAACCGGAGGCTTGACGAGCAATTGTTACCACAGCCAGGTTTCGACATTGGCGACGGGTTTTCCGGCAGATGATGCCTGCAGGCCCTTGACGCATCGAACGATCAGCCACACGGCGACTGCCAGGAGCAGCAGGAAGCCGATACCGACGATTATGAGCACGGCGCTGATCAAGGAGTAGAGCAATCCAATCCAGAAGGTTCGGATCGCATAGCGGTAGTGTGTCTGGCTGACCTGATCTGCCTTGCCCAGATTGATGTAGGCGAATACCAGTCCAAGCAGTGTCGACAGCCCGCCCAACACGAACCCGGCCAGATACAGGATGTAGACAAGGGTCACATTATTCTTGCCGGGAGCAAGCCAGTCACCGGAACCGGTATGTGCAGGTGTATCAGGCATGTCAGATTTCTTCCTTTCGTAATGATTGGATGTGATCCGGGAACTTAGATCAGCTTAACCAATATTTCGCTCTTGTCATTGTTATCAGCGCCATGGATTTGATCGACACTTGCATCGTACCTATCTAAGGAGTTGATAATTCTGAAGGAAAATCCCTTTTGGGTTTTGTGAATGACAATGTCCGGTTTTTGTACCTGACGACAGCGCTGGTGCTGGTCGTGCTGACAGCCCTGCTGTGGCCGCCCGCCAGGGTGCTGCATTTTGATCGTCCCGAAATGGCTTTTCAAGCGGGGGTTTCCAGATCTATTGATCCAGGGTGCAGGTTGCCTGGCAACGTCGGCAGAATTCAGTTTAGCCACAATCAAATCAATTGTTCGCATCTGCAATCGATACTGAGGAAAGTCTTCAATCCGGCGGACGCCGTCAACGACGCAAAACTGGATTTGGAAAGAGGCGCGTTCCGTTTCATTGGAAGGTCCGGCGCACCTCAATCAAAGGTAGTTATACCGGGGATCGAATGTGCGTCCAAAGGCTTGCGGAACGCCCTTTATGACAGCACGTGCGTGGTGGTACTGCCGGCAGTGTGCAAGTCATTTCCCGGTTTCGACAAGTACGCCAAAACTTACAACACTGCGCCACTGAACAGCCCGACTCACAGCTCCTCGAGCTGCAAATAAGTCGCAGGCGGTTGCCAACTCGCAGACTGGCCAGCCTGGGGATGAGCAGGTTTCTCAGGAAGTCTGATTGTCAAATCAACCACAAGACAATTGCCGCGCAAACGGCGCCAATGCTCAACAAATGGGCAATCACTGCCAGGTTGCGGTTTGAAACCGGTTCAGCAGTATGAGAATCGAGACGCTGTTTTGTCCGCCTGGAATTGATCAGCGCTGTTTGAAACAGGTAAAGCGAAACGATCACAAACACTGTAGCAGCCGACTTTGCGATCCAGGTTGGTTCCATTGCGCCGAACACCGCCTGCATGCCGACCGCAAGGGCAAGACTTCCAAGTCCGGTCCCCATCCAGCTTGAAAACGTCCTTTCATTTGCAAGTATGGTTCGATCTTCCGCCCAGTCGGTTCTTTCCTCGGCCAATTCCTGGCTGTCCTGGCTGCTTTCCGGCATTCACATCAACCTCATATGGATAAAACCATTGAACGATCTTCCTGTTGGCTGAGTATTCAGTTCATGCATGGAATAAGCAAGCCGGGATGGTCTTCGGTGTATGGATCTCAACCTCGATGCAGCACGGGTGTGAGCCTGTTGAAAACAGTTGCCAACCCGCGAGCCGGCCAGCTATCTAGCGGCTTCAGTCAGCCAGAGTATGGACGGGATAGTGATGAGCACTTCACGGCGGGGTCGTTTCGACACATCGGATTGCACGTCCACCATGATGGCGATTGTTACCACCGGTAATGGTGATTACGACAAGTTGGTTTATCGCGAAGTGCCGGTGCCTGAACCCGGACCGGGCGAAGTGCTGCTGCAGGTGCTTGCGGCAGGCGTCAACAATACCGAGATCAATACCCGTCTCGGCTGGTATTCTGCATCTGTGACCACGAGTACCGAGGCGGCCGCACAGACCGACACGGCACCGGTACAGGACGGCGGCTGGAATGCGGCGACGCCGTTTCCGTTCATCCAGGGGACCGATTGTTGCGGGCGCGTGGTTGCAGTTGCCGGAGATGCCGATGAGGCCATGATCGGTGCCCGGGTTCTGGTGCGCTCGTGCATGCGTCCGGCGGGGTACAATTCAATGGACAATATCTGGATGGGGTCGGATTTTGACGGTGCGTTTGCCCAGTTCGTGAAAGTGCCGGCATCGGAGATTTTTCCGGTGGAGTGTAACTGGTCCGATGCCGAACTGGCGACCATCC
>JABDRA010000133.1 GCA_013041995.1 Anderseniella sp.
GATCATAGTAGATTTCCCTGCCCATTTCGTCCGGAAAGTAGTTTTGCCCGGAAAACCCGTCAGGCTGGTCGGGATCGTATTTGTAGCCTGACCCGTATTCCTGCTCTTTCATCATCTTGGTCGGCGCATTGAGGATGATCTTGGGCGGCATGACCGAGCCGGTTTCCTTCGCCCGCCTCATCACCTTCTTGTAGGCGGTATAAACCCCGATCGATTTGGGCGCCGTGGCCAGATAGACCGCCGCCTGTGCCAGCCCCAGTTCCCCTTCCGGCGACCCGAGAAAGTCGTACACGTCCTTGGCCGCAAGTGCCTGCACAACCGCCTGCGGATCAGCCAGGCCAATATCCTCATTGGCCATGCGTACCAGGCGCCTGCAAATGAACAACGGATCCTCGCCAGCAACCAGCATGCGGGCCAGCCAATACAGGGCAGCATCAGGATCAGATCCACGGATCGATTTGTGCAGGGCGGAAATCAGATTGTAGTGCCCGTCCTGTCCCTTGTCGTAAACCGGTACCCGGCGCTTGATGGTCTCAGCCAGACCGGCTGCATCCAGTGCATCGGCGTTCGCTTCAACAACAGCAAACAAGTCCTCGACAAGGTTAAGAAAATAGCGCCCGTCACCATCGGCCATCGCGAACAATTGCTCGCGGGCTTCTTCGGTCACGGGTAACGAGCGGCCTTCGAGGTCTTCCGCACGTGTCAGCAGTCCGACCATGGCTGCGGCGTCCAGTCGGTTGAGTGTTAACACCTTGGCGCGCGACAATACGGCAGCATTCAGTTCGAAGGACGGGTTTTCAGTGGTTGCACCGACAAGGGTGATGGTGCAGTCTTCCATCCAGGGCAGAAAGCTGTCCTGCTGCGCCTTGTTGAAGCGGTGGATCTCGTCCACGAACAACAAGGTGCCCTGCCCCTTGTCGGTTCGGCGCAGGCGCGATGCCTCGAATACCTTCTTGAGGTCCGCCACGCCGGAATGAATGGCCGATATCTGTTCAAAATGCAGATCAACCTCGCCCGCCAGCAACCGGGCAATGGTGGTCTTGCCTGTGCCGGGAGGCCCCCACAGGATCATGGAACTGATCCGGCGTGACGATATCATGCTCGATATCAGTCCGGTCTCCCCGGTCAGATGGTCCTGGCCCTGTACTTCGGCCAGCGACGCTGGTCGCAGCCTGTCCGCCAGCGGTCGCGGCGCAGATGCTTCCAGTCCGGCGGCGTCGAACAGAGATGCCATGGGCAGGCTTCTCCTTAACCGCCAAACTCGCGACGAATGAGCTTGCCCTTGCGCAAAATGGCGACATCCCAATACCCGTCGCGTCTTTCCAGAACACTGCGCAGGTCTGCCACCGACCCCAGCTTACGCTCGTTAAGTTCAACAATCACATCACCCTTCTTGAAGCCGAAGCGGCGCGCCAGTGATCTTTTGACGGCGGACACCGCCACACCTTCAACCAATGCCGGCAAACCCAGTTCTTCTGCAACAGCCGGTGACACATCGACAACTTCAAGGCCTGTAAACGGCGACCGGCCCTTGATGACGGTGGTGTTGCGGGGCGGGTCTTCCGGTGCAGGCGTCAGCGGGACTTCGGCATTGAACCGTTTTGACTTGCGGCTGAACACAATCGGGGATGCCTCGCCTACAGGCAGAGTAGCGAACCTGAAGCTGAATTCCTGGGCGTTCTCGATTGGCTTGCCGCCCAGTTGCAACAACACATCGCCGCGTTTAATGCCGGCCTTTTTGAGCGGGCTGGCCGGATGCAGTTGGGACACCAGCGCCCCGCGTGGCCGGTTGAGCCCCAGGGCCGATGCCAGGTCACTGGTAACATTCTGCAGGTCCGCACCGAACCAGGGACGGACAACCTTGGTAGCACCACTCAGCGATTGCTGGATGACGGAGCGCACCATGTTGACAGGGATGGCAAAGCCAATACCGTTGGAGCCGCCAGAGCGGGAAAATATCGCGGTATTGATGCCGATCAGCCGGCCGTTCATGTCTACCAGTGCTCCTCCCGAATTACCGGGATTGATGGCTGCATCGGTCTGAATGAAGAACTGATAGGACGAAACGCCAACCCGGGTCCGGGCCAATGCGGAGACGATGCCGCTTGTGACCGTCTGCCCGACACCAAACGGGTTACCGATGGCCAGCACGAGATCACCCACTTCCAGCGCGTCTGAATCACCCAGGGACAGTGGAACAAGCGGTTCACCATCCGGTTTGATACGCAATACGGCCAGGTCGGTGCGTTCGTCCGTCAGGATGAGTTCGGCGTCAAATTCCCGCTTGTCAGAAAGCACTACACGAATTTCAGTGCCGTTCTTGATGACATGATTGTTTGTAACGACGATGCCGGATGCATCTACGATAACACCGGAGCCCAGTGAATTCTGGGCGCGTCTGCGAGGCCTGCCGCCAAACAGCTCATCGCCAAAAAACCGGCGGAAAAACGGATCGGCGCCGAAAGGCTGGCGGCGACCCTGGGTCTGGACAATGCGCTTGGCATAGACATTGACCACACTTGGCGCAGTGGTCTTCACCACGGGCGAGAAAGACATGGCAATGTCGCCGCGCGAAGCCGGTACCTGCTGGGCGCTTACAGGGCCCAATGCCAGCATTATCGGCACCAGGGCAATTGCTGCATAAAACAACACATGGCGGACAAACTGCATGATCGGCGATTCCCTAATTGCATGAATTCAGATTATTGGCGCACCCTATCAAGCTGGCATCAATTGGCCAACCGTTGCCGACAACTTGTCTTTAATTCCTTTGGTATTATTCGGTCGACGCGGTCTTGCCGGTTTCGATCAGGTCCAGCAATTGCTGCAGTTTCTCCAGCGGTACGCCGATGTTTGAACCGCCATATTCAGGCAGAATTGCAGCGTTGACGCCGACCACCAGTCCATTGCTGTCCATGACCGGGCCTCCACTGCCGCCCTTTGCCGTATCTGCATCGTAAACGATTGTCGCGGCAGTCACCTTGGCCACGATACCCTGGCTGGCGAGAGGTTGAATGAATGTATTTTCCGACAAGCGTTCTGCGACTTTCCAGAAATTGGTTTCACCGGCTTCACGGAGTTTCATGACGAATGCCTTGCCGGCCTGGGCGAGCATGGCCCTGAGCCCGGTGGGATACCCCATCACGATCACATTATCGCCTGACGTCAGTTTGATCGATGATAACGCAAGGCCGGGCACTTGCGGCGACGCGCCAGTGAACGCCAGCACTGCAACGTCTGCATCGTCACTCGCCTGGACCAACTCAACCGGCAGGGCTTCAACCTTGCCCGGGACATACGCGACAAAGCGGATGAATTCCGGCTGCAGACCGCGGCCCCCGAACGCAGTCAGGTTGGCATCGCTCTCCCAAGGCAATGCGATATGTCGGTTGGTGATGATCTTGCCACCCTTGGCAAGTACGAAGCCGGTACCGGTATAGCGCTTCTGCGCAATCGTTCCCTCACCTTCCAATGTCAGCCGCGGGTTGCCGCGATCATCCGCGACAGGCTGACCGTCCGGACCTGCGACATAGCGCAGAAACCGCCCTGTCGAGGCTTCCCTGAACGCGTACGAACCCTGCAGGAACAGGACGGACGGGGTTGCAGCCGCTATGGCGCGAGCACTGGCTTTACGGGATTTTTCCAAAACCTCCAGCCGGCCGATATTCGCGGCCAGGGTTTCATCGATCTGATCGCGAAGAGTATTCAAATCTTCAGGTGTCAGAGCCTGTTCACGGGCCTGGGACAATGACTCGGCAAACTTTTCAATATTGGCCCGCTCGCGAGCCAGCTCACTCTGCAGCATCACGTTGATCTGGTATTGCTGATAGACCAGCAATCCCAGGCTGGCGATTGCCGCAATCACACCCAGACGAAACAGGATGGTGGTCTGGCCGGCAAACCGCCTCAATAAACTCATCAGCACCCGGCAGACTCTGGTGAACACGGGTTGCCGGCTGGTGCGGAGATAGGCACCCGCTTCCGACAGGATTTCTGAAACAACCTTGCGGGGCTTGTCTTCCTCCCCGCACAGGCAGTACCGGGATATCGGCCCCTTGTCGCCGAACTCAATGACGTCTGCGGTCCGCAACAGATGAGATGACACGAGTTTTCCATTGACCCACAACGGGTGATTTCCACGCGCCTCAATTTCATAGGACCCTGCGGCCAGATGCAGTCGTGCAATTTCCTGCCCGCCTTCGGATCCTGTTCGCGCCGGTGTTATGTGGATACGTTTGTTGGCATGAAGAAAGACATCCAGTGTCTCGCCATGCAATGTCGACTGAATGCCTTCAGCGCCACCGGTCAGGTGGTCGAGAGTGGCAACCGGTTCAGAGGCAACATCAGGTCTGTCATCCATGGCAAGGCTTGCCTTTCATCTCTCGAACGCCTTACCCCTCAACCACCATTTGGTGATCCTGACACAGTTGAGTCAACCATCTGCACGCCAAGTTTACCGGCGATCCAGTTTTGTTGACAAGATGATGGCAGACTCCGTGCGGGTAACGCCTTCGATGATACCAATCTGGTCAAGCACCTTGTCTATGTCATCAGTGGTGAGCGCCCTGATCTGAGCGATCAGGTCAAACTTACCCGATACTGTGTGCAGCGTCTGCACTTGCGGCATTCGCACAAGCGCGCGAACCACTTCCATAGTCATGCGAGGTTCCACGGAAAGCTCCACATGGGCCAGAATACCTTCCGCCGTCACCTGGTTTGCCAGCCGGACGCCATAGCCTGCAATGACACCACTGATCTCCAGCCGCCGAAGCCTGTCCTGAATCGTTGTGCGCGACACGCCAAGCCGTCGGGCCAGTTCTGACACCGGCATACGGGCGTTTGCCTGCAGCAGAGCAATAAGCTCCTGGTCTTTGTCAGTCACTCTCATTTCGTCATTATATCACTATTTGCGGCAATTCGACGAATAAATTTGTAAATGACGAAAATTATGCGTCTGTTTATATGCTTCAGATAGCATCATCATCATATGTAACGCCGAATCAAAGCACGCTCAGGAGCTCAAGATGGTACTAGCGCTGAAAACATCCGGGATCAGACCTGCTGCGCCAACGTTCGAGGAAATTTTTCGCGACAGCGAGGAAGCCGCGGCAAGCCTGGACTGCGAAGCGCCGGTATTGTGTTTTTCACCGGCCACACTGGCAGCGCAGGCAAAGCAGTTCATTGATGGTTTTTCAGGCGAAGTCGCCTACGCAGTGAAAGCCAATCCGTGCCCGAAGGTGATAACGGTGCTGGCACAGGCAGGCGTGGATGTGTTCGACGTCGCCTCCACCATGGAAATGGAGGCAATTGCCCGGATCTGTCCCGGAGCTGAACTGCACTATCACAACCCGGTCAAGTCGCGCAGCGAGATTGCAACTGCATGGCATGCGTTTGGCTGCCGGCGATTTGCCGCCGACAGCCATGAAGAAATTTCCAAGATTGCTCAAACCGTCGGATCATCCATCGGTGTGGAAATCGCGATCCGCTTTTGCCTGCCTTCACAAAAGGCCTCGGCACATGATTTCTCAAGCAAGTTTGGCGCCGATGAAAACACCGCTGCCGAACTGATGAAGCGTGCGGCTCAGTGTGGATTTGCGCCCGTTTTGACGTTCCATCCCGGCTCGCAGTGCACCGATCCGCAAGCATGGGTCAGACACATTGAAACCGCGGGACGAATTGCCGAGGCGGCTGGTATCACTCTCACACGGCTGAATGTGGGTGGCGGATTTCCGGCATGCTACTCAGGCAGTTCGGGCCCAGGCCTTGCGACCTACTTCCGAGCTATTGACGACAGTGTATCGGCCGTCTTCGGTGACAATCCCCCTGCCCTTGAATGTGAACCCGGACGCAGTATTGCAGCGCCCGCTTTTTCACTGCTCACCTCTGTGAAGCTGGTGCGTGCACGTTCCGCAGACCTGTTTTTGAACGACGGGATTTACGGTGGCCTCCTGGAAGTTACACAGGTGTCCGACCTGCTGCCGTTCTACCGGGTACTGCGAAACGGACAGGTTGTTTCCACGACAGATCAACATGCATTTACGGTGTTTGGACCAACATGCGATCCGCTTGATGTGCTGCCGGTCCCCCTCCTGTTGCCATCTGATATTCGAGAAACCGATGTCATCGAGTTTGCCGGTATCGGCGCTTACGGCATGGCCACTGCGACCAACTTCAACGGATATGGTTCGGTGTCACAGGTCACCGTGAAAAATGCCTATACCGGCGATAACAACTGCTAGCTCTTTACGTCGTGACGTCCCAACACTGTCATCATCGTCGCAGACAGGGTAGCGATGCGTTTACGCGTGCCATTGTTCAGCGCGAACGCCTCACCTTCACAGAACGTGATCGTGCGGCCCGGTTTAACAACCTGGCCTTCAAACATGAACGTCTCACCGGCAGCCGGCGCCAGCAGGTTGGTCTTCAACTCAACGGTCAGCACACCGGCATCGGCCGGCATCAGTGAAAGGGCCGCGTAACCGCATGCTGTGTCGAGCACGGTCGTGGTAACGCCCGCATGAATAAAGCCGTGCTGTTGGGTAAACCGGTCATCATGGTCCATTTCCATAATGACCCTGCCCGGCTCGACTGAGATCAACCGGGCCCCCATTGTGGCCAGGGCTACCTGACGGGCAAAGCTGTCCGCCACACGCTGTGCATAGTCTGTTGTTTGTGGCGTAAACTCTGTCATGCGG
>JABDRA010000575.1 GCA_013041995.1 Anderseniella sp.
GTTGAAAGACGGTGAATGGCGGGAGGTTGAGCGGCGATCGTTTGCCAAAGGTGAGCGTGATGATGCCGCATTTACGCTGATTGTCCTGGACCGCGTGACTTCATGAGTGATCAGCCTGATGTCGTGATCGTTGGCGCAGGGGCTGCCGGTGTCGGGGCCGGCATGGAACTCAAAAGGTGCGGCGTGCCGTTCGTTATTCTGGAGGCTTCCGGCCGTGTTGGCGGGCGTGCTTACACGGACAAGACGTCATTACCCTACGCCTGGGACAAGGGTTGCCACTGGCTGCATTGCGCAGATGTCAATCCGCTGGTGGCGGAATCCGACCGGGTGGGTGCGCAGTATCTCAAAGGCGGTCGCGAAGACTGGAACGCGGTGTGGGCGAACGGCGACTGGGCGGACCAGGCTGGTCGCGCCAATACGCTGCGCATCATGGAGGCAGCCTTCGAGGCCGTTTACGAGGCAGGTGGCAACGGGCGAGATGTACCGATCTCAGATGTGCTACCGGATGCCGGCCAATGGGCACCGATTGTGCGCCACTGGATACAGCTGATGTCGTCGGGTGATCCGGAGCAGGTTTCAACTCGCAGCTATGCAGACTACCAGGACACCGAGCAGAACTGGCCGATGAAATCCGGCTATGGCGACCTGATTGAACGGTTGGCGGCAGGACTGCCGGTTCAGTTGGGTATGCCGGTCAGCGGCATCGAACAGCGCGCAGACGGTGTTCGGGTGACGACCGGCAGCGGTACAAGTTCGGCAAAAGCCGCCATCGTCACGGTCTCGACTGCAGTGCTGAACTCAGGCGCAATCGAGATCAGTGCCGGCCCGGCGCGTGATGTTCTGACATTGATGGAGAACGTGCCGTGTGGGTTTTACGAGAAGGTGGCGATTGCGTTCGATAAAGATGTGTTGGGCGATATTGAACAGCCGTCCGTCAATATATTGCCGGAGGACGGCAGCGAGCCGATAAATTTCCAGTTTGCGAATTTCGGCAACCCGATGGTGATCGGACACGTGGCGGGCAGTGTGGCCAGGCAGTTGCTGGCTGAAGGCGATGCTGCAATGGTCGAGTTTGCCATGCAGCGGCTGGTTGCGGCATTTGGGTCTGACATCAAGGCCAGGATGGTGAATGCGGCGACGACCGACTGGGGCAGTAATCCGTTTGTGCGCGGTGGCTACAGTTTTGCCAAGCCTGGGTGTGCCCATCATCGCCATCAGATGATAGAGGCGGACACTGGCAATCTGGCATTTGCCGGCGAGGCTTTCTCGAGGCAGTGGGAAGCGACAGCGCATGGGGCCTGGGCGAGCGGGCGCGACGTTGCCGGCAGGCTGGTGGACAATTTGGCTTCGGCGGGCTAGTCAGCAATCATGAGTATTGCTGAAAATATCATTGAGCATGACGATAGCGGTGGGCCGTCGCTGTTGCGTGCGGCACCGGACAGTGTGTCGTTCCGCAAGCTGCGCAAGCGTCTGGTGCGCCATGTGCGCCAGGCGATGGATGATTTTTCCATGGTGCCTGCTGATGGCGGCAGATGGCTGGTGTGCCTGTCCGGCGGCAAGGACAGTTATGCACTGCTGGCCGTGCTGAGCGACCTGAAATGGCGCGGACTGTTGCCGGTTGACCTCTTGGCCTGCAATCTCGACCAGGGACAACCGGGGTTTCCCAAACATGTGCTGCCGGAATTCCTGTCGGCACATGGTGTTGCCCATCGTATCGAGTATCGTGACACCTATTCAATCGTTACCGAAAAAGTGCCCGAGGGCGGTACATATTGTGCGCTGTGTTCACGGCTGAGACGGGCGAATCTGTACCGGATCGCGCGTGAAGAAGGCTGTTCGTCCATCGTGCTTGGCCACCACCGGGAAGATATTCTTGAAACGTTTTTCCTGAACCTGATGTATGGCGGCAGGCTTGAAGCGATGCCGCCCAAGCTGCGCAATGACGAAGGTGATCTGACGGTGCTGCGCCCGCTTGCCTACTGTGCTGAAAATGATATTGCAAAGTTCTCGTCGGCGCTGGAATTTCCCATCATTCCGTGTGACCTGTGCGGATCCCAGGACGGGCTGAAGCGAAACCAGATGAAAATCATGCTCGACGCCATGGAAACCCGGCAGCCGGGGCGTAAAGACACCATGTTGAAAGCCTTGAGCAACAGCCGGCCCAGTCACTTGCTGGACCGGGACCTGTTCGATTTTTCGGCTGTCTGATTGTTCTCAGACCGGCTGGAACATCCCGAAACAGGTTTTAAGGCGATTTCGGATTAGCGTGAGGCGACGAGGGTTTCAGCCTGAACATTATCGATGCCGTAAGCGCTTGCCGCTTTCACATCTTCCGAGCTGCCGATGGCGATGGCCAATATGGCAAACCAGGCGATGGTCAGCACAATTGCCAGGATCAGCGTCGGCCGTGAGACGGAGCGGGTTTCGAGGCTTTCTGATATCTCGGACTGGCTGGACATGGTGTCGATCTTTTCAAGTTTCTTTTTGAACCTGAAATGACCATAGGCGCCAGGAAGCCGGCGAGATGTGAGGTTTGTCACTTATCGGATTTAGCGACCCGACTGTTCATATCTTTAAAAAGAAAACCGCACCTCCTGTTTCAAGGAGATGCGGTCGCGATGTTTCAGACCATCATCAGATGGCGGTGATCGGGTGGTGCCGGATTATTCGGCCATCCACCAGCGTTCGCCGTTCTTGTGACCGTCCAGTTCCCAGTTGTTGGCCCATTTTTCCGGCGTGCTGATTTTTTTGGAAACCGCATGCGTGTAAGCCATGAACATTGGAATGATGGTGCCACCGTCGTCGCGGACAAGATTCTGCATCTCGACATACATTTCGCGGCGTTTCTTAGCATCCAGCTCTGAACGGGCCTGAACCAGAAGTTCGTTGAACCGGTCATTGTCCCACTTGGACTCGTTCCAGTCCGCGCCCTTGGAATAGATCTGCGAGAACACCCAGTCTTCGGTCGGGCGTCCACCCCAGTAGCCACCAATGAACGGCTTCTTGAGCCATACATCGTCCCAGTAGGCATCATCAGCTTCGCGCACCACATTGATGGTGATGCCGGCTGCCTTGCAGGTTTCCGCAAACAGCTGGGCTGCATCAACGGCACCTTCAAATGCCGTATCTGCCACGCTGAGATCAACCTTGAGGTTTTCCATGCCGGCCTTCTTGAGGAAGGATTTGGCCTTTTCAGGATCATATACACGCTGTGGCATTTCTTCCGGCGTTGCGCGGTAGATGTTGGCCGGACCAACAGGTGAATCATTGCCGACTTCGCCCTGGCCAAGCAGGATCTTCTTGACGTATTCCTCGCGGTTGATGGCGTGTTTGAGGGCCATGCGAACATTGTTGTCGGAAAACGGCGACGTGTCGCAGTGCATTGGCAGCACAGCATGCTTGTTACCCGTAACCGGCCTGATATCCACATTCGGATCTCTTTCGAGCAGGGCCACCGTCTTGAGGTCCAGATTTGACATGGAATGCAGTGCACCTGTGCGAACACCGGTTGTACGGGCGTTTGCGTCTGCTACGAACAGATTTTCAATGCTCTCGAAATAAGCCGCATTCTCTTTCCAGTAATTCGGATTGCGCTTGACCTGCGTAGCTACGCCGGGCTCGAATTTCTCGAGGCTGTAGCCGCCGGTTCCAACACCGTCTTCCCAAGCCATTTTGCCGTCATCCTTGGCCGGGCAAATCATCAGGTGGTAATCGGACACGATGAACGGCCAGTCGGCATTGCCGCCTTCGAGTTCAAACATGACCATGTCGCCGTCAGCCTTGACGTCCTTGATCTGCTTGACCAGGCCCTTGGCGCCGGACTTTGAATCATCGCCACGGTGATGATTGAAGGATGCAACAATGTCGTTGGCATCCAGTGTCTTGCCATTGTGGAATTCGACGTCCTTGCGAAGCTTGAAAGCCCAGTTCTTTGCATCGCTGGATTCCCAGCTTTCTGCGAGTTCTGAGCGCAACTGACCGTCCGGTGACATTTCAGTCAGATTGTTCCTGAGCTGATTGCCAACATTGATCATGAATGAATCATTTGTCTGTGCAGGATCAAGCACGTCCTTGGTGCCGCCACCGGTCAAGGAATTGATATAGTGGCCACCTTTTTTCGGTGTAGCCGCCTTGGCCTTGTCGAACATGGAACCGGCCAGTCCGGCTGCCACGCCGCCGGCAACGGCGTATTGAATAAATTCGCGCCGCGAAACCTTCGGCGAATTCAAAACCCGGTTGAGTTTGTCTTTGTCTGACATAATGAATTTGTCTCCCTGTGATACTCCCGAACGGACAGATAAGCGTCCGGTCGTGAAGATTGTGCAACAAGTTTTACCCAAAACACCAGAGCTAACCGCACAGGTTAGTAAATCTTGACATCAGGTGAGACGGGGTGGTTTTTGCGAGGCCACGTTTGAGGGGTTGCAGCGCAGTGGCTTCGTTGACAAACTGCGCCGCAATAAAAACGCCGTATTGAGTTGGAGGGCAGACAATGAAAACCCGTGCAGCCGTAGCATTTGAGGCCGGTAAACCGCTGGAGATCGTGGAGGTCGACCTGGAGGGTCCCAAGGCCGGTGAGGTGCTGGTTGAGATCAAGGCCACCGGCATCTGCCACACCGATGAGTTCACCCGCTCCGGAGA
>JABDRA010000135.1 GCA_013041995.1 Anderseniella sp.
ATAGAACACCATTTCGCCCAGGGTCGGCAGATGATCGATGTAGCGCTGGAAATACCACTGGCCCTGCTCGACATCGGACGGCTTGGACAAGGCGACAGTGCGCGCCGCACGCGGGTTCAGGTTCAACTGGAAACGGCGGATAGTGCCGCCCTTGCCGGCGGCGTCCCGGCCTTCGAAAACCATGACGACGCGTTCATTGTTCTCTCGCACCCAGCGCTGCAGCTTGACCAGTTCGATCTGCAGGGCTTCGAGCTGGTCTTCATATTTTGACTTCTTGATCTTCTTGCCCCGGATGTAGTCGCCATGCGGGAAAGTCTGCGCATCGATCTGCTCTGGCAGGTCGTCAAATTCCAGCGACCACAATTTCGCTGGTATCTTGTTCTCAGTCATCATCGATGCCCTTCATATACTGGGGTCACCACCCCAAACTAACGCCATCTGTCCGCTGCACCATACCCCAGATAGGCCGCCTTGAGATACTGAACCCGAAGAGATGGTAAAACGAACCGCCCGGGCAGCGATCGCATCATGGCCGGCAGCGCGTCCTGGTGCTGGACGGTGCCTGCCATCACATCAGCCAGCCGGTTGGCGGCGTAGCTCGCCATGGCCACGCCGTTGCCGTGCCAGCCGAACGCACCGAAGACATTGTCCATGCCGTCAATGGGTCCGGCAAAGGGGAGTCTTGTCGATGTCATGCAGACCAGCCCGCCCCAGGAATACTCGGTCTCGACGTGGGCAAGCCGCGGGAAAAAGCTGTCGAAATTGGCCCGCAGGGTGCACTGGATGGCTTTCATGCCCTCAGGCGACGCATCGGTACCGCCGCGCCCACCGAACATGAAACGGTTGTCGGGCAACAGCCTGAAATAGTGAAGCAGGTTGCGGGTATCGTAGGACGGATCCGTTCGCGTCCAGCCTTGCGCCTTCAGTTCATTGTCGCTGATCGGGCGGGTCACGATGATCCGGGTCAGCGCCGGCAGCAGCCTGCCGCCGAGCGCTTGAGGCAGGGTCTCGTCGGTATAGCCATTGCTGGCCACCAGTACGGTCTTTGCGGTCACCTGTCCGTTGCTGGTCTTGAGTGTGTGGAGCCCGGTTTCAGTGGCCCAATCCGTCACTTCTGAATTTGAATAAACCGTCACACCGGCATCGATCGCCGTCCGCGCCAGCCCGCGCACATATTTCAGCGGATGCAGGCCGAATGTAATGTCGCTTTGCAGACCGGCATGAAACGCTTCGCTGTCATTGCCGCGTGCGGCAAGCTCTTCGCGGCTCAAAAAGGTCGCTTCAGCGCCAAAGGTGTCACGCAGGAAGGACTGCTCCTCTTTCAGGTCCCTGATCGCCGTTTCCTTGTGCGCCAGTTGCAGCTCGCCATGTCCGGCGCGATCGGCATCAATATCGTTGGCGTTCAGGAACTCACCGACAAAATCAACGGCGGCGCGTTGTGCGGTGTAAAACCGCCTGGTTTCCTCGAGACCGAACCGTTTGATCATCTGGCCGTAGGACAGTTTCGACGACCCGGGACAACAGAACCCGCCATTGCGCCCCGATGCGCCCCATCCGATGTCTCCGGCTTCCAGCACACAAACGCTCAGACCGTGGGTCTGCGTCAGTTGCAGGGCAGCATGCAGGCCCGCATAGCCGCCGCCAATAACCGCCACATCCGCCGTGTGGGCACCTTCAAGCGACTGAGTCGCGCGGCCCAACGGGTCGGCAGATGCTTTCCAGTAGCTCGGCACGGTGGTGGTGAAATCAAAGGCGGCGGGGTGATATAATCTCATAAACCAGAACCTGATCCTGCAACCGGAAAACGTCAAGCCGTGAAACGGGGGTTGCCAGACCACAACCAGCAACCGATAAATGGCAATTACTGCGATAATCGCCCCTCAAGGTCCATGTCATTCAAACCGATTACATTGCTGGCCTGCCTGTTTACTGCCTTGTCAGCGGCGGTGCCGTCTTGTGACGCGCGGCCGGTCACCCGCGATCAGGGATTGCAAAAGATGTATGGCCAGCTGGTGATCAAGGGGTTTGCCGGTCTGACAGCCAACGACGCCTCTGTTCGTACCGTGCGCAAGGCGCTTGAGCAAAGCCTGCTCGGCGGGGTTATCCTGTTCCAGAAGAACATCAATAACCCGAAGCAAGTCGCTGCTCTGACTCAGGTTTTCCGGACAGCGAACACCCGCTATACGCCGATCATCGCCGTCGACGAGGAAGGCGGAGCAGTCGAGCGCCTCACCCGCCGCAAAGGGTTCACCTACACACCGGGCCATTTCCGTATGCAGCAGCGCAGCACCGTTGCCCAGGCCCGCAAACGCTATGACGGCATGGCGAAAGAACTGGTCACGGCCGGCTTCAACACCAATCTCGGACCCGTGGTGGATCTGCGCCTCAACCCGAAAAACCCGGTCATTGCCCGCAACTATCGCTCGTTCGGCATCCACCCGCTTTATGTCGCGCGCTATGCGCAAAGCTTCGTCGCCGCCCATGATGCCGCCCGTATCGGCACGGCACTGAAACACTGGCCGGGGCATGGGTCATCCACCAAGGACAGCCATTTGCACTTTGTCGATGTGACCAAACACTGGCAGCGGATCGAGATCGAGCCCTATCGCCGGCTGTTCGCCAACGGCTATTCCGGCATGGTTATGACCTCGCACATCTATCACCGCGACTGGGGAAATGGCCAAAACCTGCCCGCCTCCCTGTCGCCCGTCGCCATCAAGACCATGCTGCGCGACGATCTGGGATTTGACGGTGTGGTGATCACTGACGACCTGCAGATGCGCAGCATCAGTTCGAAGCGCAAGCTGGATGAAGCCATCATCATGGCCCTGGCCGCAGGCAACGACATCGTACTGATCGGCAACGTGCTGGCGCAGGCCCCGTCAAACCCCGAATTCGCCGTCCGCGCCATAGCTCGCGGCGTAAGGGAAGGCCGGCTGAGTTTCAAACAGCTGTATCGGTCTTGGCAGCGGGTAACTGCCTACAAGGCGCGGCTGCGGCAGTAGACCATCGAGCGCCGGTTCATGACGAAACTTTGAATGCGAACGTATGCCGAATGAGCTATACAAGCGTCATGCAACTCATAACAAAAACCCTCATCACCGCGCTCTTTTTGTCCCTGATGTCGCTCAGCGTCAGCGCCGCCAGTCTTGTGATGTTTGATCGCAAGGGGTGTCCGTGGTGCGCCAAATGGCATGCGGAGATTGGTGTGGAGGCTTACAATGCCGGGCCTGAAGGCCGCGCCGCGCCATTGCGGGTGATTGATGTTGCCTCTCCGCGCCCCAAGGACCTGAAAAGCATTGGCGGCGTTGTCGGCACGCCGACCTTTGTGCTTGTCGAAAACGGCCGCGAGATCGACCGCATGGTCGGTTATCCTGGCAAGCAGGTGTTTTTCGGCAAGGTCCAGTTGATGCTCGACAAACTGTCCGGTGCGGACAAGCAGTATAAGACCATCATCGTTCAATAACCGTCATCAGGCAGGCACAGCCTGTTCCGGCTCGGTCTGATCTGTCGCATTGACCTGACAAGCGGGTTTCCCCAAATGTGCGGGCGGATAAATTCCAATTTTTTGGAGACCGCACACCCCATGAACTTCGACCTCACAAACGCCCTCTTCGGACTGGCCGGCGGCATTCTGATCGGCTTGTCGGCGGCGCTGTTGCTGCTGGCCAATGGCCGCATTGCCGGGATCAGCGGTATTGCCGGTTCGCTGATCGCCCTGAAACTGCCTGCTGCCTGGACTGAAAGCCTGTTGTTCCTGGCAGGCCTTGTTGCAGCGCCTGCCCTCTATGCGCTGGTTGTGGCACCACCTGCCATCACAATTACAACCTCCCTGCCCCTGCTGATTGCGGGTGGTGTGCTGGTCGGCATCGGCTCGCGTCTCGGGTCGGGCTGCACCAGCGGACATGGCGTGTGCGGGATGTCGCGCCTGTCGAAACGCTCCATCCTGGCGACACTGACTTTCATGGCTGTGGCGATCATCGTCGTTACCGTTTCCCGCCACCTGATTGCCGGCTGAAGGAAGGACTTCGAAATGCGCAAACTTATCGCCCTCCTTGCCGGTTTGATATTCGGCTTCGGCCTGGTGGTTTCAGACATGATCAATCCGGCCCGCGTGCTCGGCTTCCTGGACCTGTTCGGAGGTAGGTGGGATCCGACGCTTGGATTTGTGATGTTGGGCGCCGTGCTTGTCATGGCAATTGCCTGGGTCATGGCCGGCAAGCGCGATGAGCCGGTGTTCGGTGGCGACATGCCGGGCGCCGCGGCTAGCCTGATTGACCGCCGGCTCATCGGCGGTGCCGCCATCTTCGGCCTCGGCTGGGGTCTAGTGGGCCTGTGCCCCGGCCCGGCGCTGGCCGGACTTCTGGTCGGCGGCACATCCGTATGGGTGTTCATCGCAGCAATGATTTTGGGCATGGGCGTGCAGAACATGGCCAGATCGCCCTGATTTACAGTCTGTGTACAACTTTGCCTGTTGAATCCGGTTTTCGCCCCAAAAGTGCTAGGCTCGGCCACCATGTAACAGGGGAGCATTGTCGATGACCGGCAAGATCATTACCGTTACGCAGCAAAAGGGCGGGTCCGGCAAGACCACACTGGCGGCTCACATTGCTGTTGCCTGCGCCCAGAACCGCAAACTGAAAACCGCTATTCTCGATACCGATCCGCAAGGCAGCCTCGGGCGCTGGTTCATGGCGCGCAAGGAAAACGCCAACGGATCGGGGCCTGACATGACCTTCCGCACCGCCAGTGCCTGGGGTGCGCGCTATGAGGCACAGGCCCTTGCCGAAGACCACGACATCGTCGTCATCGACACACCACCCAAAATGGGCGTGGACGGCAGGCCGGCAATCGAAACCGCTGATCTGGTAGTGATCCCCGTGGCCCCGTCACCGGTCGACCTGTGGGCCACCGAACCCACCATCGAAATGACCAGGGGTGAGAAGAAACCTGCTTTGATGGTGCTCAACCGCGCCAACCAGCGGGCGCGTCTGACCGCTGAAATCGCCGAAGCGTTGAAGGAACTGGGGACCACGGCGGCAGAAACCATGATCGGCAATCGCATCATATTCGCATCCTGCATGGGCGACGGCCGTTCGGTCATGGAAAGCCAGCGTTCAGGCCCTGCGGCCCGCGAGATACTGGAATTGACCCACGAGATCGTCATGAGCCTGAAGCAGCAGGATCAAAGTCAGCACTAACCCTTCAACGCCGCGATCACCTCGTCTGTCTTCACTACTTTCGACACGTTCTGCAGCGCGAAGTTGATCGACGCATTGTGCCATTCGGCATTCATGGTTGAACAGCCGTCTTCGGGGATCACCATGTTGTACCCCTTGTCGGCACCGGTGCGCGCGGTGTGCTCGATGGACATGTTGGTCCAGGCACCCGTCTCGATGATGGTATCGCGGCCGGTCGCCTTCAATATGGTTTCAAGGCTGGTGCCTTCCCACGCACTCATCCGGCACTTGGTGACCACGTGATCACCGGCCTGTGGTTCAAGACCCGACACAGGCGCAACGCCCCAGGTGCCGCGCACCAGTGCGTTTGCATCACGCAGGCCCTCGAACAAGGGCGCATTCATGGTGACGCCCGGCGCGCCCGGCTCGACGATGAACCAGACATGGATGACCGGCACGCCGGCGGCCCGGCAGGCTTCCGCCAACCGCCTGATATTCTCGATATTGTTCTGCTGCTTGCAGTGCGCCGGTGAGCCTGACTCGGCAAACGCGCCGCCGTCGATGACCACGTCGTTCTGCATGTCCTGAATGATCAGTGCGCACCTGAACGGCTGCAGGTGCAGTCCGTTGCCTGCAGGCGTTGGCGCTGCTGCCTGTGCGGGCAGCGGGGAAGAAGGGGCCGACACTGGCGCCCCTGCCCCGGCCTTCATGAACGGCTCATTGCGCGGCCCGACCCTGGTCTCGACCGAGTACAGCGAATGGGTGGCGCAGATGAACAGGGTGCGCCAGTTCTCGCCACCCCAGTGAATATTGGCGACCAGTTCCGGCACCAGCACCTTGCCGATCAGCACCCCTTGCGGATTGTAGACCCAGATACCGGCGGGTGCCGTTACCCAGACATTACCGTGCATGTCGCACTTCATGCCGTCCGGCACACCCGGCTTCGTGCTGTCCTGGATGCCCGATGCAAACAGCCGGCCATTGGCCAGACCACCGCTGGCAGTGACGTCATAGACGCGGATGTTCGCCTGCACCGTGTCATTGATGTAGAGCAGCTTTTCATCTGGTGAAAAGCACAAACCGTTGGGCTGGGTGAAGGTATAGCGGTCGACAACCAGTTCCGGTTCGCCACCCGGGCTTGCTCCGGCAGAGATCTTGTAGACGCCCTGGAAGCCGAGTTCCACTTCACGTTCAACCCCGAAACCCGGCAGGCGGCCATAGGTCGGATCGGAGAACCAGATCGAGCCGTCCGACTTCACCACAAGGTCATTCGGGCTGTTCAGTTCGCGGCCTTCATAATGGCTGGTCAGCACCTGGCGCGTGCCGTCCGGGCGAAACCGGGCAACCGACGACGTGGCATGCTCACATACCAGAAGATTGAGGTTGCCGTCATAGGTCATGCCATTGCCCTTGTTGGACGGATGCATGACCTCCCGGACGCCATGGCTGTCCCACCGGCGCCGTTTGTCATCCGGCATGTCGGAGAACAGCAGGTACTGCTCTGCCGGATGCCAGATCGGGCCTTCGGTGAAATTGAACCCGGTTCCCAACTGCAGAACCGGGGCGTGCTCGTCGATCAGGTCGCGAAACGACGGATCAAGCGCATCATGTGCCATGGCAGGTTACTCCTCTGACTGCATCAAGCTCTACATCGGGAACCAGTCACGATTGGCAACGGTCTCGGTGATCGGTCCGGGCACGCTCATGCCAAGCCTGCCGACAACCTGCTGGTGTTCGATCTTGGCCGGGCGATCATGCACCGGCAGCAGGAAGGTGTAATTGGTCAGCAGTTTCTTGATGGCGCCTTTTTCTTCGCGCTTGGAGTTGGAATGGTTGCCGGTCACACGCGGCTCCATCCAGTTGTTGGTGTTTACATGGTTCACAATCTGGTCGTTGAAATCATAGATCACGTCACCGCAGATACACGCCAGGCCTTCCGCCGTTTCGACGATCACGTTCATCGACCCTTCGGTATGCGCACCGGCGGCCTCGCACCACACGCCGGGAATGATTTCTTCGGCACCGGTGATTTCGAGATCAAGGAAGCGCATGGCTTCGGGTTCATAAATCCGGTCAACCAGATGCTTGATGTCCGGCTTTGGATATTGCGGATACATGATCCCGGACACCGAGAACTCCATCTCGCGCCGATTGAGCACCACGGTGGTGTTCATGTTGAAATGATCGTCCTTGCCTGCATGGTCGATGTGCAGATGGGTGTGCAACACATAGCGCACATCGCCCATTTTTACCCCATGCTTGGCCAGCTGGTTTTCAATCATGTTGTCGTGGAACTGCAGCCCGCGCATGCCGAGCGATTCCATGATCGCATTGTCGCGATAGCCGGTATCGACCACGATCGGGTACCTGCCACCCAGAATGAGGAAGCCATACACCGGCACCCGGCGGATGCGGCCACATTCATGTCCAAGCACCAGGAAACTGGTTTCCAGCTCGATATCACCGTAGTCGAGAATCTTGATTTCAAGTGTCATTTTGCAGTTCTCCCTTCGTGGCTTTGACCGGTTCGCGGCCTGTCCGTTTTGTTCGTCCGGGGTCGAGACCCTAGAGGTTGTAGACCCGCGCTGCGGTGTCATGAAAAATTGCCTTCTGGTCCGCCTTGGACAGACCCGAAGCAGCCTTTTTGAAAGCGCTCACCAGGTCTGCGTAGCTGGTCCAGAGTTTCTCGATTGGATAGTTGGAGCCGAACAGGCAGCGGTCGGCCCCGAATATCTCAACCGTGTCGGTCAGAATGGTCTTGATGTGCTCGGCATCATTACGATGGATGAAGGTGCCGAAGGCAGACAGTTTTGAAACCACGTTGGGCTCATCCGCCAGCCGCTTCATGCCGCTGCGCCAGGCTTCGACGCCTTTCTCAGACAGGTCTTCCAACATGCCGGCATGCTGCAGGATGAAGGTTACATCCGTGCAGGCCCGGGCCAGCTTGACTGCATCCTTCATCTGGCCGGTGAACACCTGCAGATCAAACGACCAGCCATAATCCGCCAGTTTCGCAACATTGGTCTGCACCTTGGGATCTGCCGGCAGATCGGGCCGCGAGGCAAAGCGATACATCGGCTCTTCGTGCCAGTGAAACTGCTGCCGGATGCCGCGCATCAGGGAGTTCACTTTCAGCTTTTCAAGCTGCGGGCGCACATCGTCACCGGTGAAATCAGCATACCCGACAATGGCGTGCGGCCAGCCGGATTTGTCTGCCACCGACTGCACCCACGCGGCC
>JABDRA010000576.1 GCA_013041995.1 Anderseniella sp.
CAACGCCTTCATGCATGTTCAGCCGGGCAGTCCAGCGGAAGGCAGCGGCCAGGTCAATACGGGTCTCCTGGTGGTCGAGGCGATTGGGACGCAACGGTGTGGCGGCAACGGTCATCAGCTAGTCTCCTTCACGATGTCATGCGCGCAAGGATGTTTGAATTTTCATTTGCCTGCAACGAAAAAGGCATCGGCACCGGGAAGTTTTCAACCCGGTCAGGCGGTTGATTGTTTGACCTGTTCATGCGCAAAACCTGCAGCACCGGCCCCGGCGGCCCTTCCGGTCGCAAAACACGCCTGCAGCAGGTACCCGCCGGTGGGTGCATCCCAGTCCAGCATCTCACCACACACGAACACGCCCGGGAGCCTTGTCAGCATGAAGTTTTCGTTCACCTCGCTCGCTGCGATGCCGCCGGCAGACGAGATCGCCCGGTCGATGGGTTGAAGACCGGTCACCTTAACCACAACCGTCTTGAGACTGTGGGCGAGCGCTTCATCTGTATCCATGTTTTTCCAATCAACGCAGTCACGCCACACGGATATGGCCTGCGGTGACAATCCTGCAGCCTTGCGCAGCCTGTTTGTCAGCGACTGTTTACGAGAAACTTTCGAAAACTTCGCAACCAGTTGGCCAACGTCAAGCTCCGGGCGCAAATCAAGCTGCAATTCCGCGTGAGCTGATGACGCTAGGACATGTCGCAGCTCTCTAGACAAGGCATAGATTGCCCCGCCCTCAAGGCCCGACCGGCTGATCATGGCTTCGCCACGAACAGTACGCCCGGCCAGGGTTGCGGCTATGCGCTTCAGCGGCGATCCGGCATGGCGTGCAATGGTCATGTCCGACCAGTTGCAGTTGACACCGGCATTGGACGCAACCAGCGGGACGACCTCGATACCTTTGTCTGCCAGCACCGACACCCAGTTGCCGTCGGCCCCGAGGCGCGGCCAACTGGCACCGCCCAGGGCCAACACGCAAACGTCCGCATTGATGTTGGAACCATCTGAAAAACTCAAGGCGCCGTCGTGGCCCCAACCTGTCCAATGCTTGCGTGTTTCAAGGACGACACCAAGTTCACTCAACTCGCGCAGCCACGCCCGCAGCAGCGGCGATGCCTTGAAACTTTTTGGAAACACCCGGCCCGACGATCCGACAAATGTCTCTTCGCCATGACCATCCGCCCAGGTGCGCACATCATCCGGAGAGAACGCTGTGATGGCCGGGCCAAGCCAGGCTGACGCATCAGCATAGCGTTTCAGAAACTCTTCAACGGGTTCGGAGTGGGTCAGGTTCAATCCGCCCCGTCCCGCCATCAGAAACTTGCGACCCGCAGACGGCATGCGGTCAAAGACCGTTACCTGAAGACCTGCCCTCGCCATCACTTCGGCCGCCATCAATCCGGCCGGACCTGCGCCAATGACCGCCCCCGTCAAAGCGCCCGCGATGTCAGATGGCATAGCCGCGCTCGAAATACTCCTCTGCGAGCAGCCGGTAGATCTCGACATCATGCGCGCGGTTGAGGCCGGTGGATCCCGGCATCACAGTGCGTTGCATGGCAAAACCGAGCTTGCCGGCAATACGGGCAGAGGCAAGATTTGGCGCCATGACCTTGCACCACACCTCGGTTGCATCGAGACGCTCGATGGCCATTGCACACAATACCTCACCCATCATGGTGCCGGCGCCGGTATCCCAGACCGTCGGGTCGACGCCCCAACCGACCTCTGCGGCTCCGCCCCCGAGCAGCCAGATGAAACCGTCTGCAATCAGTTCGCCGGTTCCCGCATCAACCGCACACAGCCTGAAATGCCGGCGATTGCGGGATTTCTGCCGGGCCAGATGGCGTTTGAGAACAACATCGATTTCCGCCACCGACTGGAGCTTGACGGCCAGCCATCGGTTGTACTCCGGCGTTGTCATGAAACGTGCCAGCGCCGCTGCATCGTTCGCCTGCCACTCGCGAAAGTTGAGGCCGGGCATTGTCACTTGTGGCAGCAACAGTTCGGTTGACACAGGTTTTTTCCTCGCATCGAATATTGCACCCTGACGGGCTTCGGAGCATTGAGTCTAACCGCTTCTGTCGACATGGTCGAGGCAACTTTCACCTTCATTTGCATGTCGCAAAACTGCAGTAATGAAAGACGAATGAAAAACCTCCAAAAACGCGCTCCTTACATAGGTGAAAAGTAATGTCCAATAGCAGCAAGCCGATATTCAGCAACAAGGCATAGGCATTTGAAGCCTTTGACGACACACCCACACATAGCCTGGACACGGCAACTCTCGGCGACGTTATCCAGCAACGCTTCGGCCGTCGCGATGTGTTGAAAGGTGCCCTGGCGGTGACATCGGTTTCATACCTGCTGGGCAGCGGCGTATCTCCGGCCTCAGCCACATCCGGCAAGCCGCCGTCAGCGTTTGATTTTAATGAGTCGCAGGCAGGTATTGATGTCAATCACCATATAGCAGACGGCTATGAGGCGGAGATCCTGTTGCGCTGGGGTGATGGCCTGTTTGAAGACTCTGAACCATTTGATCCGCAGGCTCAGACGGCGGCGCGCCAGCATCGGCAGTTTGGTTACAACAATGATTACATAGGCGTATTCAAAATTGCGGACCGCCCGGACAATCTGCTGATGTGCGTGAACCATGAATACACCAGCCCGGAAGTCATGTTTCCCGGTCTCACAGCGTCGCCCAAGGATAATGATTTTGCAGAAATCAGTGAGCAGATGGTCGGCATCGAGATGGCGGCGCACGGTGTCAGTGTCGTCGAACTTGAACAACATGACGGCAAATGGCGCCCCGTGACCACGTCACTCCTGAACCGGCGCATATCTGCGGCCAATACTGAAATGTCAATCGACGGCCCTGCGGCCGGACACCCGCGGCTCAAGACCAGCGCCGATCCATCCGGCAGGCGCATTGTCGGAACCCTCAACAATTGTGCCGGCGGCGTAACGCCCTGGGGCACCTACCTGGCTGCGGAAGAAAATTTCCATGGCTACTTCTGGACGGACCAGATGGAAGAAAAAGACGGCAAGCAGGTGCGCCGGAGAAAAGGCCTTGGTGGTGATCAGGCCGACAGCTATGCCAGGTATGGGGTTCCGGCCAACTGGTATAACTGGGGTGCGCATCAACAGCGCTTCAACGTGGACAAGGAACCCAATGAACCAAACCGGTTCGGCTGGGTTGTCGAGATCGATCCGTTCGACACATCCTCCACACCGGTAAAACACAGCGCTCTTGGCCGGTTCAGGCATGAGGGCTGTGAGTGCATTTTAAACAGTGACGGGCATGCCGTGGTGTATTCCGGCGATGACGCGCGGTTTGAATATGTCTACCGCTTCGTTTCCGCCGGCAAGATGTCTGATGATCGCGAAACCAACAAGACCCTGCTGTCGGACGGAACGCTTTCGGTTGCCCGTTTCAATCCAGTTGGAACCGTGGACTGGCTGCCGCTGATCTATGGAACCGGTGCGCTCGTCCCGGAAAACGGCTGGGAGAACCAGGCACAGGTCCTTATCGATACCAGGCTTGCCGCCAAAGCCGTCGGCGCGACACCAATGGACCGGCCGGAAGATGTTCAGCCAAACGAACACACCGGCAAGGTCTACATCATGTTGACCAACAACAACAAACGCAAGGAGGACGAGGTCGACGAGGCCAACCCGCGCGCCAACAACATGTTTGGTCACATTATCGAAATGACGACACCCGACCGCAACCACGCCGCGGACCAGTTCACCTGGCAGATACTCATCAAGTGTGGTGATCCTTCGGTTGCAGATGTCGGCTCGATGTGGAACCCGGCAACTTCCGCCAATGGCTGGTTCGGGTCCCCGGACAATTGCGCCATAGATGGCGAGGGGCGGCTTTGGGTTGCAACCGATCAGGGCAAAAACTGGCACAAGACCGGCAAGGCAGATGGCATGTATGGCGTTGATACGGAAGGTGATGCCCGCGGCACCGCGAAGCTGTTCTTCCGCGTGCCAGTGGGCGCGGAAATGTGCGGACCCTGTTTTACACCTGATTTCGAAGCGGTTTTCCTGCCCGTGCAACACCCGGGCACAGACGGCACCAAAGAGTTTCCGGGATTTGAAAGGGTCTCGACATTTGAGGATCCGGCAACCCGGTGGCCGGACTTTTCAGACGACATGCCACCGCGCCCATCC
>JABDRA010000579.1 GCA_013041995.1 Anderseniella sp.
GTGCAAAGTGATGCGGCTGGTGACTTTTTCATCAGGATCACTTTGGGGCATGGTGATAGGACTGACGGCATGTTGTGTGGTGCAATCCCCATGCGGCAGTCGACGAAGTCGGAGTACGATGGGACCCCTTTGTCGGCCGCTGAATTGCACCAACTTGAGGAATGCGCTGCCCGAGAAGGGGTAAATGTTCTGCTAATCACTGAGCGTCGGAGTTTGGATCAGGCGCTGAAGCTCATTCAGGCAGGCAATAGCGCGCAGATGGATGATCCGGATTTTGTCGACGAATTGAAGAGTTGGATACGCTTTAGTGCGAAAACATCGATCAAACAGGCAGATGGTCTTTCTGGCCCGAGCGCTGGCAATCCAAGTTCGCCTGACTGGCTTGGTCCGATTCTCTTCAATCTCATGTTTAAGAAGAAGACCGAGAATCGGAAAATTGCCAAGCAGGTGGTGTCTTCTGCTGGCTTGGCAGTCTTTGTTGCCGAAGACGAAACCCCTGAAGGTTGGATTGAAGTTGGGCGTAGCTTTGAAAGGTTTGCGCTGATGGCAACGGCCCTGGGTCTATGCCATGCCCATGTAAATATGCCCATTGAAGTGCGGACCGTTCGTCCTGAATTCGCAAAGTGGCTTGGCATGGCTGAACGCAGGCCAGACCTTGTTGTGCGGTTTGGACGCGCTGAGCCAATGCCAATGTCACTGCGTCGTTCAGTAGATGAAGTGATCATCGCCTGAAGCATTGCTAGCGAGCATTTTTCGAACGGTAGAGTGCGTCGGAAAAAGCGGTCGTTTCGGGCTTGCAAACGTACGCAAGTCATCACCGCCTAGCCGAGACCGGACATTCGCCGGTTGGCATCAAAGGTCGGGTTTGTGCGCTCTCTCGTCATTCACAGGGACTATCTTCAAGGTCCGCTTTTCTTGATCTTCTCACTTGATAGACAGGACCGTTTTCAAGGAACGATCCCTGTTGCGCTATAGAATACCCTCTTCAGCCGCTTCCACGGAAATCCCCATCTTGTCGAGACCGTCTTCCAGATAATCTGCCAGCAGGGGCACGCCCAGGAGGTAATCCTCGGTTTTGTTGACCCGTTCGGAACGGGCCGTGTCCAGGGCCTCCTGAATATCGTCCGGTTCGTAGGTGCCGCGCCCGATCCACATCAGCGCGACCAGGGCCACCTGTTCATCAACGTTCATGTCGTCTATGAACCCGCGCAGTTCAGCTTCCGTAGGGTCGTCGCGGCGGGATTCCAGAATGCTGTCGGAATCTGCTTCATCACCAACACCATCCCAGGCAGCAACCTTGCCGTCCAGTTCGCGGGCCCGCACGATGACGTGCGCCACCTTCTCCGGGGAAATATCAAGCATGGGCGTGTCCTCCAGCGATGTGTTGCAACACAAGTTATGGACATCAGATTGCTCGACGCCTGACTTTGCGTCGTTGATCCATCTCAAATCCAACGGATTTCAGCGTTCGATAAAGGTAATGGTTGGCGAAAACGCTATTTTTCTGATTTCGCCAGTTGGTGCAGGCCCCGGGCGCGGCGATCAAGCCACCAGCCATATTGTTCGGGCCAGCCGGCAAAATCCATGTCAACACCCATCGCCTGGGCCTGATGGCGCGGCCAGAACGGGTCATTGATGGCTTCGCGCGCAATTGCGATCAGGTCCGCCTGACCATTTTGCAGAATGTCCTCTGCTTGCGGTCCGTCCAATATCAGCCCGACTGCCATGGTCTGTATTTCGGCATCGCGTCTGATCCGGTCGGCGTACGGCACCTGGAATCCGGGACCGCGATAACCGGTTGAGACAGTCGCACCTGCCGCTGCATTGCCACCGGAAGAACAGTCGATGACATCTACACCTGCGGTCTTCAACGCCTTCGCCAAGGCCACGGAATCTTCAATGCTCCAGCCGCCTTCAAACCCGTCCACGGAAGAAACGCGCACAAACAGCGGCTTGGCGTCCGGCCATACGGGGCGCACGGCTTCGGCCACTTCGAGCAGAAACCGCATGCGATTCTCCCTGCTGCCGCCATACTCATCCGTGCGTGCATTGGACAGTGGCGACAGGAATTGCTGCAACAGATAGCCATGGGCGGCATGCAGTTCCAGAATATCCATGCCGATGTGATCGGCGCGTCTGGCTGCAGCGACAAAGTCAGCCGTAACCTGCTCAATGTCCGCCCTGGTCATTTCGCGCGGCACCAGCCAGCCCTTGCCGGCCGGCAGCGGACTTGGACCTATAACCGGCCACGGCGTCTCGCCGCGCAGCGCATCGGTTTCATCCAGCGCCCCATTGCCGTGCCAGGGCCGTTGAATGGAGGCCTTGCGGCCCGCATGGCCAATCTGGATACCGGGCACCACACCCTGCCCCTTGATGAAATCGACGATGCCACGCATGGCATCGGCGTGAGTGTCCGACCAGATACCGAGATCCCCATGGGTGATGCGGCCGATATCCTGTACGGCACTGGCTTCCAGAATAATCGCACCGGGCCTGCCCAGGGCATATTTTGAGTAATTGGCGAAATGCCAGTCGGCAAACAGGCCGTCGTGTGCGGAATACTGGCACATGGGCGCAATGACCACGCGGTTAGGCAGCGTGACCTGTTTGATGGCAAGGGGCGAAAACAGCTTGGGAGCAGGACCCTTGGTCATGGGAACAATGTTACCTGTTCAAGACCGGTTGCTTCCGGCAACCCAAACATGAGATTAAAATTCTGCACCGCCTGACCGGCGGAGCCCTTGACCAGATTGTCCAGTGTCGACAGAAGCACCACCCTGCCCTCGATGCGATCGGGAACCACGCCCATCATGACCCGGTTAGAGCCGCGTAC
>JABDRA010000584.1 GCA_013041995.1 Anderseniella sp.
CGGCACGATCCTGCTGGCGGCGCACCGGGCCATGGAATCCATCACGCTGGACCGCGAGGCGGCGCACCTGAAAGACAGCCTGATGCCGCAATATGCCAAGATGATCTATAACGGCTTCTGGTTTGCCCCTGAGCGCGAAATGCTGCAGGCGCTGATCGACAAGAGCCAGGAATATGTGGAGGGCACGGTTCGCCTGAAACTGTACAAGGGCAATGTCACGGTGATCGGCCGCGCCTCGCCGAAGTCGCTTTATTCGGACGAACTGGTAACCTTCGAAGACGACCGCGGCGCCTATGACCAGAAGGACGCCGAAGGCTTCATCCGGCTCAACGCCCTGCGGCTGCGGACCCTTGCAGCACGTAAGCGCAACACCTAGATACAGCCTATCCTGAAACAGCGGTTGAACTGTCCGCTTCAATATGCGCATTCCGCGCCAGTGATTGCTGTGTTACATGCGCGGTCAACTCAACCGATTTTCAAGTCCGGAAACGCTATGTCTCTTAGAAACATCGCCATCATCGCGCACGTCGATCATGGCAAGACCACACTGATCGACCGCCTGCTTGCGCAGTCCGGCACCATGCGTGACAATGCGCGCATGGCTGACCGCGCCATGGATTCCAATGACCTGGAGCGTGAGCGCGGTATCACCATTCTTGCCAAGGTCACTTCGGTCGACTGGCGCGGTGATCGTATCAACATTGTCGACACGCCTGGCCATGCCGACTTCGGCGGCGAAGTAGAGCGCATCCTGAACATGGTCGATGGTGCCATCCTGCTGGTCGACGCTGCCGAAGGCCCGATGCCGCAAACCAAGTTTGTCCTGCAGAAAGCCCTGAAGATCGGCCTTCGTCCGATCGTGGCGATCAACAAGATCGACAAGGATGAAGAGCGCCACCAGGAAGTGATCAATGAGGTCTTCGACCTGTTCGCAGCCCTGGACGCTGACAATGATCAGCTCGACTTTCCGATCCTTTACGGGTCCGCCAAACAGGGCTGGATGGCGTTAACGCCGGAAGGCCCCAGGGACGACATGGCCCAGCTGCTTGATCTGGTGGTGAAGCATGTGCCGGAACCTATCGTTGAAGACGGGTCGTTCCGCATGCTGTCCACGACCATTGAGGCCAATCCCTATCTGGGCCGCATTCTCACCGGCCGCATCCGGTCGGGTACGGTGAAACCGAATCAATCAATCAAGGCGCTGAACCGCGACGGCAAGCTGGTTGAGCAGGGCCGCGTATCAAAAGTGCTGGCGTTCCGCGGGCTCGAAAGAACCCCGGTTGAAGAAGCACAAGCCGGTGACATTGTTGCGCTGGCCGGCCTGTCCAAGGCGACCGTGGCAGATACATTGTGCGCCCCGGACGTGACCGAAGCGATTGCCGCACAGCCGATCGATCCGCCGACATTGTCGATGACGTTCCGCGTCAATGACGGGCCGCTGGCCGGCAAGGAAGGCGACAAGGTGCAAAGCCGCGTCATTCGCGATCGCCTGCTGAAGGAAGCCGAAGGCAATGTGGCACTGCAGATCACGGATCTCGACGGGGAAGCCTATGAAGTGTCGGGCCGCGGCGAACTGCAGCTGGCCATTCTGATCGAAACCATGCGGCGCGAAGGCTTTGAACTGACCGTTGGACGCCCGCGCGTGGTCATGCAGGTGGACGAGGCGACCGGGCAGCGCCTGGAGCCCGTGGAAGAGGTCATCATCGACGTTGATGAAGAGTTCTCCGGAGCTGTCGTGCAGAAACTGTCGGAACGCCGCGCCGAACTGAAAGACATGCGCCCGTCGGGTGCCGGACGCCAGCGGCTGGTCTTCCATGCGCCGACCCGGGGCCTGATCGGCTACCAGAGCGAACTCCTGACCGATACCCGCGGCACTGCCATCATGAACCGGCTGTTCCATGACTATGCATCGCACATGGGCGTCATCCCGTCGCGCCATACCGGTGTGCTGTTGTCCAATGGCGACGGTGAAGCGGTGGCGTACGCCTTGTGGAAGCTGGAAGATCGCGGCCCGATGTTCGTGGAACCGGGCATGAAAGTCTATAATGGCATGATTGTCGGTGAGCACACACGCGGCAATGATCTTGAGATCAATGTGCTGAAAGCCAAGCAGCTGACCAATATGCGCGCGTCCGGCAAGGACGATGCGGTGTTGCTGACCCCGCCGATCCGCATGACGCTGGAACGGGCCCTGAGCTATATTACCGATGATGAACTGGTGGAGGTCACGCCAAAATCGATCCGGCTGCGCAAGGCCATTCTCGATGTGCATGAGCGCAAGCGCGCATCACGGCGCGATGATGAAGCGCTGAGCGCGTAAGTCGGCTTTCTACACGATTTTGCCCTGATCATCCTACACATATGTGGCGTGATGTTCAGGGCATTTTTTTATCAAGCTGGTCAGGACAATCGCGTTCCAACCAATAACAGCAAGGCTTTTCCTCATGGCGAATGAACAGGACATCAAACCGGCACTGGTGAACTGGGACTGCATTCATGGCCTGCCTGATTTTGCCCAGATCCAGGACGCTGATTTCAAGGCGGCATTTGCGCCGGCCATGGCGCGGCACCTGGCCGAGATAGAAGCGATCGCCGATAACCCGGACCCGGCGACTTTCCACAACACCATTGATGTTCTGGAGCTGTCCGGCGGGCACTTGCGCAAAGTCCAGGCATTGTTCTGGAATCGGGCCGGTACCGACAGCACGCCGGCCATTCAGGAACTGGAACGCGAAATTGGCCCCGAACTGGCAAAGCACCAGTCTGCCATTTTCATGAACGATCGGCTGTTTGCGCGGATCAGCGCCCTGCATGACAGCCGCAAGGAAAGCGGTCTTTCGCCTGAACAGATCCGGGTGCTGGAGCAGCATTACAAGAACTTCGTGAAGCAGGGTGCAAAACTGGCTGCGGCTGAAAAGCGGAAACTTGCCGGGATCGATCAGCGCCTGGCAGCGCTGGCGGCGCAGTTTGGCCAGAACGTGCTGGCTGATGAGAAAGACTGGATACTGGTTCTCGAAAAGGAAGATGATCTGGCCGGATTGCCGGACAGCCTGATTGCTGCGATGGCAGAAGCCGCCGCCCAGCGCGGCCATGACGGCAAGCATGTGGTCACGCTGTCGCGCTCGATCATCGAACCGTTCCTGGTCTCCTCGTCACGGCCTGATTTGCGGCAGGTTGCCTTTGATGCCTGGGCCGCCCGCGGTCAGAACGGTGGCGACAGCGACAACACCGAGACCGTGGCGGAAACCCTGAAATTGCGGGACGAGAAAGCACGCCTTCTGGGGTATGAGAGTTTCGCGGCACTGAAGCTTGACGGTACCATGGCCAAGCGCCCTGAAGCGGTACAGGATCTGCTTGGCAAGGTATGGCCGGCAGCGAAAGCCAGTGCTGCAGACCATGCGGCAATGCTTGCAGAAATTGCTGTAGCCGAAGGGCACAATGAGCCGCTTAAAGCCTCTGACTGGCGCTACTACACTGCAAAGCTGCGGGAACGGGAGTTCGACCTGGACGAAGCCGTGGTCAAACCATATTTGCAATTGGAAAACATGATTCATGCGGCATTTGACGTGGCCGGGCGATTGTTCGGGTTGTCGTTTACCGAGCCTGGTGATGTGGCGGGCCCGCACCCGGATGCCAGGGTGTTTGAGGTGCGCAACCGCGCAGGCGATGTCAGCGCGGTTTTCATTGGCGATTACTTTGCCCGGTCATCGAAACGATCAGGTGCCTGGATGAGCTTGTTGCAGAAGCAGCACGGCCTGGACGGCGGTCAGTTACCCATTGTGTTCAACGTGATGAACTTTGCCAAACCGGCAAAGGGAGCGCCGGCCCTGTTGTCGCTCGATGACGCACGGACACTGTTTCATGAATTCGGCCATGCACTGCACGGCATGTTGTCCGATGTGACCTATCCGTCTGTTTCGGGCACATCGGTTTCGCGGGACTTCGTTGAACTGCCGTCGCAATTGTATGAGCACTGGCTGACGGTGCCGGAGATCCTTCACAAGCATGCTGTTCACGTGGAAACCGGTGAACCGATGCCACAGGAACTGCTGGACAAGGTGCTGGCTGCCCGGACGTTCAATTCAGGCTTTGATGCGATTGAGTATACCTCATCGGCCATCGTCGACATGCGGTTCCACCAGGCGTCCGGCGATGGCGAAGCAAGTCAGGATCCACTGGGTTTTGAAGCAGATGTACTGGCCGAACTCGGCATGCCGGATGCCATCATCATGCGGCACCGTACGCCGCATTTCCTGCACGTGTTCTATGGCGACGGCTACGCGGCCGGCTATTACAGCTATATGTGGTCGGAAGTGCTGGATGCGGACGCGTTCAATGCATTTGAAGAGGCAAGCGATCCGTTTGATCCGGCGCTGGCAAAACTGTTGCACCAGCACATCTACTCTTCCGGGGATTCCGTTGACCCGGAAGCAGCCTACACCGCATTTCGCGGGCAAATGCCGACGCCAGATGCCATGTTGCGCAAGCGCGGGCTGGCGGCTTGACGAGGAACCAGTTCCGCTAGCTGGGATTGCCTGACAGCAACGAGCTTTCGCGAAAATGACGGTCGAACGGGGTTAGATTTTATCGTCGTTTCTCCAGCACCCACTGCCGTCATCCCCGTGAAAACGGGGATCTAATGCCAGATCGGCAAGTGTATCCGGTGTGGATTGGATTCCCACTTTCGTGGGAATGACGATAGTGTGAGAATCATATTTTCCGACTGTACCTCTAACTGGGATCACCTGACAGGCGGCCGCGCTGCCCGTGGAATTCAGGCCTGTCTGTTCCGCAAACGAAACCCGATGCCAGGCTGTCGGCCACTTCGCGTGCCAGGATATTGGCATTGGTGTTGGCCAGTGCATCGACATAGCCAATTACGCAGGCACCTTTATCAGCTTCCTGGCCAACACGCGACACCACGAGCACCTGTCCGACCCTGGCGGGATCAGCCGACCCGGCGTCGTCGGTGTTTTCGATGAACCAGCGCAGGATTGCCGCGACCGGCACCTCGTCCTGCAACCGCCATTCAATGGTTTCGGAGACCCGGTTCCACTGGGCAAAACTCTGCCAGATGCCGTCTCCGCCGGTTTCAACATGCCCGAACTGTACCGAATGGCGCAGGTCGCCTTCGGCGAAGTGGACGGGGTAGCCTTCGTAGCCGTCACACAGCATGGTGACTGATCCGCCTTCTTCGATTTCTTCAAGAATCTTGCAGGTCTTCTTGAAATCCAGCCTGGTGTAGGCGCTGGTCGTCTGGCCGGCATGAACCGGCAAAGCGAGTGCGACGAGAGTACAGGCAGTCAAGAGCAGTGTTCTCATGCTATTAGGGTCTCCATAAAACTGGTGCCTCTCTCAGGGACCACCTTGTTACACCCGCATATGAAGGAAATCACATGCGCATAGACGCCATATCCATCGGGGCAAATCCACCGGAAGAAGTCAACGTCATCATCGAAGTGCCGATTGGCGGTGAGCCGATCAAGTACGAAATGGACAAGTCTGCCGGCACCATGGTGGTGGACCGGTTCCTGTATACGTCAATGCGCTATCCCGGCAATTACGGCTTTATTCCCCATACCCTGTCGGAAGACGGCGACCCGGTAGACCTGCTGGTGGTTTCGCAGCGTACGCTGGTGCCGGGCGCCGTCATTGCAGTGCGCCCGGTCGGTGTCATGAAAATGGTCGACGAGGCAGGCGGTGACGAAAAGATTATCGCTGTTCCGGTGAGCCGCATTACCAAGCGCTATGAAAAGGTGCTCGATTACACTGATCTTCCCGAAATCCAGGTCAAACAGATCGAGCATTTCTTCCAGCACTACAAGGATCTGGAAGCAGGCAAGTGGGCGCGTACCGACGGCTGGGGACATGCCGATGAGGCACGCTCTCTCATTGTCGAAGCCATCAAGCGGGCGACAACCAGCTGACTACATCTGTGGAACGGGAACACCCTTGATGGCGCAGGCGGCATGGACCGTATTGTGCAGCAGGCAGGCGATGGTCATCGGGCCGACGCCGCCGGGGACCGGGGTGATTGATCCGGCAGTTTTTGCGCAGTCTTCATAGTCACAATCGCCGACAATGCGGTTCTTGCCGTCGCGCTCGATGCGGTTGATGCCGACATCGATGACGCAGGCGCCCGGTTTCAGCCAGTCACCCTTGACCATTTCAGCCCGGCCAACGGCCGCAATCACCAGGTCTGCCCGGCGCACCACGCCCGGCAGGTCCTTGGTGCGGCTATGGGCAATTGTCACCGTGCAGTTTTCCTGCAGCAGCAACTGGGCCACCGGCTTGCCGACGATGTTCGATCTGCCGATCACCACCGCTTCAAGGCCGGACAGGGACCCAAGCGCGTCCTTGGCCAGCATGACGCTGCCAACCGGTGTACACGGCACCAGCGATTCCTGGCCGGTTGCCAGCCGCCCGGCATTGATCACATGAAACCCGTCCACGTCCTTGTCGGGATTGATCGAGTTGATGACCTTGTTTTCATCTATGTGGTCCGGCAATGGCAATTGCACCAGTATGCCGTGAATGGTCGGGTCGTTGTTGAGTTGTTCAACCACACCCAGCAGTTCGGCCTCGGATGTTGCGGCGTCCATCTTGTGTTCGACAGACTTCATGCCAACCTCAACGGTCTGTTTTGCCTTGTTGCGCACGTAAACCTGGCTGGCGGGATCTTCACCCACCAGCACAACGGCAAGTCCGGGCTCCAGGCCATGTTTGGATTTCAGGCCGGCAATAGCAGTTGCAATGCGTCTGCGAAGACCTTCTGCAAACTTCTTTCCGTCAATGACTTTGGCTGCGCACATGGGTTGTCTATGCCTTTTCGTATGTTCAATTCATTGTTGAGTATTTTGCGGGAGCGGGCCGTGAAGGCCTGTTCCGTCTGCGCCGGAGTTGGTTCCAATGACGACAATCGAGGTGGAATTCAGACCAGATACTCGTGCAACAGTCTTTGCAGGAACATCAGCCCCAGCAGCAGGACCAGTGGTGACAGATCGATACCGCCAAGATCGGGCAGGAACCGCCTGATGGGGGCGAGCAATGGCTCGGTCAGACGGTGCAGGGTATAATTGATCTGCCGCACGATATTGTTTGAATTGTTCAACACATTGAACGCGATCAACCAGCTCATCACGACCATGATGATGATGATCCAGAAAATTATGTAGACGAGCTGATCAAACAGCCAGAGGAGAGAAAGCATGGTGCGGGCCTTGTTGGTGCAAACTGGAGTGCATGGTTTAGCCGGGGTGTGTGAATTGCGCAAGCAAAGGTGCCTGCGGTGATTTTAAAAGCCGTTAGCAGTGTTTTTAAGACCAAAAAGGTGAATCGGTACGGTGTGGCCAAACTGCAACACTTTTCAAGAATCGTCTTATACCGGCTATTAACTAACGTCACGGCATGGTAAGGATTTGTCGCTCAAGAATAGACATTTAACGCGCCGGGCCCGATTGCCATGTTCAATACATCGAAATCAATTGCTGCGGTGATGCTTGCGTTTGCGAGCATTGGTTTTCCGGCGGCAGCGTCGGCCAGCGACTATGATGATGTGTTCCGGGAAAGATATGATTCTCCGGAAGATGTCGGTGTGCTTGGCCGGTTTGTGTCGAAAGCGGTTGAGGTCGGCCAGTACGACCAGGCGATCTCCACACTTGAACAGCATCTGATAAAGTACCCGCGCGATGCCAGAGCACGGCTCAACCTGGCCAGTGTGTACGCCAACACTGGGTCATGGGAGCTTGCCGCCCGGAATCTGGAGATTGCGCATTCGATTGGCGACCTGACACCCGAAGAGACCAAACAGGCGGAGGAACTTGCCGCGAAGGTAAAAGGTGCGCTGAGTGGGTTTGAATGGGTGCTCGACATGACCGTCGGTATCCGCTCCAAATGGCTTGATGTTGAAGATCGCAACATCAACTGGAAGGACCGGCAGGACTGGAATCCGTTCGCTGCCGTCAATACCGCCCTGAAAATCGACCTGGATACACCGCTGGATGACGTGCTGGTAGTGTCTGCGTCCGGACTGGTTGAACGCCGCTATGAAGACATAAATCAGGGCGACGGTGACCCGTTTGATCCTCCATTTTTCAATACCATAGATGGCATTTACGCACATCATCGCGGCCGAATCGCTTTTACCCTGGACAAGGGCGTAC
>JABDRA010000587.1 GCA_013041995.1 Anderseniella sp.
CAGGGATACTTGAAAACGTCACATTCACAAATTGTGGGTTCATTCGACCGGATCTGCAATGCATCGTGATCATAAGTGACACAGCAGAAAAATTTATTTTTGACAGCTGTACTTTTGACGGTGGCAACGCGGATTGCCTGCAAGTGAACAGCGGTGGCGCCATGTCCAACTCGATATTCTCCAATTGTATTTTTGACAACTGGAACCGAAACGGTGGATCGGCGTGGGAGCTGCGATTTCTGATAGGTAACACGAGCCACAATATTCAGTTTTCGGCCTGTCAATTCTTGTCCTCGTTGGTGAATGAAAACGCGGCGTTCGCCGGCTCGGAAAACGATATCCGATTCAACAATTGCAAATTCTCGAAGACAAGCTTTGGCGGCACTACCAGTGGCAAAAATCTTAGAAACGTCAACGCCAGTGGTATGACTGATGACCTTAGCGAAAACCACGGAGTTGACAGTGTAAGCGTGGATGCCAATGCACAGGGATCGATATTGCATGGCCTGAGCGATGTACCGACGGTTGCCGTTGTTGGCCTTCGCGCTGATACCACTTTCGATGTGCAAGTCACCGCTGTCGGAACAGAAACAATCTCCGTCAGAGTGCGTAATTCCGCTGGGGCTGATGTGGCGCCTGCTACATTCACAGTTCAATGGATGGCAAAGGTCTGAAAATAGAGAGCTTGACTGATCGGAGCATTTTCGTTGTACGGAATTGTCTGTAAGCATCGATAGTATTAAACAAGACCTAATATTCGAATTTCATGTCGAAGTAAGGTTGCCTGATGAGGATTTCTTTCAGATACAGATATATGATGTTCGACGTGCCAAAGAGTGCATCGACGTCAATAAATTTTGCGCTTCAGCATGTCTCGGAATGCATACTTGATGGCAATGGTGGCGTAAAGCACATGACCGTGGCGGACTACGAGGAATACCTTGAACCCTTCCTCAAGAAACGCAGCGGCATGGACATCAGCACTCTTGAGCGAATAGCGGTTGTGCGCGAACCGTTTGACATGTTGGCCAGCTACTACAAATACCGGCGTCGGCCTGGTGTCGAAAACGCGAGTCACGTCGATCATTCGCGTAACACATGCGGCGTTTCATTCAGCGCGTTTTTGGAAGGCATTTGTGAAAAAAAGGGTGAGCGGTACGCGGTGACACGTCCTTCTAACTTTATTCTCGACCCATCAAAGAAAGTAGGAATTGACCTGCTGTTTTCGTTCGAAAGACTCGATGCTCTTGCCAAATATTTGACCTCTAAGACGGGGCAAAGAATAGAAATACCGAGGAAAAACGTATCCGCACAACTGGATATCGGATCGGTGGAAAGAGGTTTACTGGATCGGGTTCGGAACGCGTTTGAAAATGACTTTATTTTGTATGATGCGATCATGCGTAGTCCAAACGGTGAGCCTTTACGAGTTCGTCACTACGGGTTCGCCGAACTTCAGAAATGAATGAAGTCGAACAACTTTGGTGTTCATTCTGTTGTTTTCCAAGTTTCTGGAAAGGATAATCCGATCGCAGCTCAGGGTAGTCTACAACTCTCGGAGTATGCAGTCATGTGCAATGATGTAAGCGTTGGTTTCGGCGTGGGGCTGACGGCAGTTTGTCGACCCGCCTGGCAAGTCTATCAGTCCGGACGAGCCTTACTGTAACTCTCTAAAAACAGCAGCAGAACAGCTTTCAACTGCGTGTGCGCGTACAAGTCAGGACACGCCCAACAATCGACATCTACTGACTGCGAAAAGCGAGTGCGGCATGAAATTCGAACCCTCAATGATGCATGACTTGGTCTTCTGGATTGCTACCGGCTTGGTCGGGGCAATTTGCAGTGCCGTTTGGTGGGTCGGCCGCGTTGTATTTACGAACAACAAGCGCCTTGACCTGCTCGAGCAAGAGAACAAACACGCTCGCGAACTGCGAGAAAGCCAGGACGTAGCAATTCAGGAAATCCGTAAGGATCAGAAGAAGCTCGTCGAACACCTCCTTAATTCCAGGTAATTCGCCCAACCACATTGGAGACTGCCATGCCACGTCCGAGAGGAATGGAAACGAAAAGCTATGCGCCTATGCCATTCGCATCGGCTGTATTTTCTGGTGCCCTGTTGTTGGGACTGGCCGCGTGCTTGTCCTCTGCCGGTGCCGAAACCGTCAATCATGCAGCCAAGCAGGACTATCAGCACGGCAAATCACATCACCGGGTCTGTGAGCTGACCGAAGCCGACAATATAGAGATTATCAACCGTCGCTTGCCCAAGGCGGAAATCATCAGGTTCGATGACGCGCAGGCAAAACTTTACATGTTCTTTCTACAGCACGGTTATCGGATTGACGGTCAAGGCAGGCGCCTGAGCGGTGGATATGGCGTTCGCCTCCCGGATCCCGACCGGCTCTACATCGTCGATAGAGCTGGTCACTCGTCAGTCTATCCGTTCTTCATTGTTGACGGCTGCGTAGCGCGGCAACTGTTTCAGATCCCGCGTCTGCTTCACCGCATGATCATCAAGCACATGAAGGCGCATCCGGCATGAGGTGGGCAGCGCTTTTTCTCGTCGTATTCCTGATCGTGTTTATGGCACTGGCCGGCAGTCAGCACCTGGTGGCCAGGACAGTCAGGGTGTGCGCGGACGTAAACCTGCCGGCACCTGGAAAATGCACCCGTCAGATCATTCGCGGTTTCAGGGTCACTGAGATTATCACGACCGGCAACGGCTATCTGGATGCCGGGATTGCGGCCGCATCTGCTGCAGCTGCGTGGCTGGCGGTAAAATTCGACTGGTGGAAAGATCAATCAAAACCGGTCAGGGTCGTGGTAGCTGTCGGCGCATTTCTGGCAGTGGCGCTCGCTCTGTCGCTTTTCACTGCGCCGTTTGCCTGATACCGGCACCGGCTGAACAACAATCGTAATGCCCGCCCGGTATTTATTGCCGGCGTGGGCATTTTTGTGTTTCAGGTACATGTGTCATCGATTGAGGGCAATCTACTCCACAGAATTCAACCTGTCCGATGATTCAGCCTGTCCTGCACAATCTATAGGCTTGGCATTACCGGTGAATTCAGACTAGGCTTTCGATCACGGAAATGTCAGGTCCGGACATGATTGGTCCGGCGCCAGTGAGGAGTGGGCGGTTTGCACGGGAACCTGGACGCGATGCCGGCGATTTCAGCCCATCTTGTCACCAAGATTTTTGGGGCAGGGCCGGGCAGTGTGACAGCACTTGACAGTGTTTCCATTGATATCCAGCGCAATGAGTTCTTTACCCTGTTGGGTCCGTCAGGGTGTGGCAAGACAACCCTCCTGCGCCTGATTGCCGGTTTCGACCACCCGACCAGCGGGCGCATTGATCTTGAAGGCAGCGATATATCCTACCTGCCGCCGTTCAAGCGCCCGGTGAACACCGTGTTCCAGTCCTACGCATTGTTTCCCCACATGAGTGTTGCTGAAAACATCGGCTTTGGCCTGAAAATGCTTGGCAAGTCTGGCGCTGAAATAGACGCCGAAGTCGACGCCATGCTGAAACTGGTCAAAATGGAAGCCATGCGTGATCGCTCCACGGCCCAGATTTCCGGTGGTCAGCAGCAACGCGTCGCGCTGGCTCGTGCCCTGGCCCCGAAGCCGAAAGTACTGTTGCTCGACGAACCGCTCTCCGCTCTGGATCTGAAACTGCGCAAGGAAATGCAGATCGAACTCAAGCGCTTGCAGCATGAAACCGGCATTACCTTCGTTTTCGTCACCCATGACCAGGAAGAGGCACTGACCATGTCAGACCGCATTGCGGTCATGAATGCGGGCAAGGTTTTACAGGTCGGCAGTCCGCGCGATATCTATGACCGCCCGTCCAGACGTTTCGTGGCCGACTTTATCGGTGAAACAAATTTCATGGCTGCAGAACTGGTATCCATTGCAAAGGGTGCAAGTCGCAAGGCTTCGCTTAAACTGGCATCAGGCAAGCAGATCGCCGCGAGTTTGCCGGAAGGCGACATGGCGCTCGGCAAGGTAACCGCCGTTGTAAGGCCTGAGCACGCCTCGCTGACAGCCCCGAAAGCATCTTCTGTACTGGCCGGCACTTTGGAAACCGTTGTCTATTTCGGCACGGACACCCACTATCATGTAGCACTGACGACCGGCGGCACGTTCACGGTGCGCATGCAAAATGCCCGCGGGCAGTCAGGTGAGTTCAAAGAGGGTGACAAGGTCGGCATCGACATCGACGCAGGTGCCACGCAGGTGTTGAGAGATTGACGTTGCCATGACCGACACCGCGCCAGCCAGTCAGCAATCCAGCACCAGTGGTGCAGACGCCGGTGTTGCGGCGCGCAAGAACGACGTGCGCAATCGCTGGTTGCTGGCAAGCCCGGCACTGACGGTGATTTTCTTCGCCGCGCTTGGACCATTGTTGATCATGCTGGTCTATTCGTTCCTGCAAAAAGGCTCGTACGGTGGCATTGTCTGGAGCTTTTCCCTCGACGGCTGGTTCAACGTATTCCTGAAACGTGATATTTTCGACGACACGCTGGGGTTTGCCGATGGTCATTTGTCGATTTTCTGGCGCTCCTTGAGGCTGTCATTCGGCACCACGGTACTTGCCTTGCTGCTAGGATTTCCCACCGCCTACTACATCGCAACACGGCCTGCCAATCTGCGGCCGGTTTTTCTGTTTCTCATTACAATACCGTTCTGGACCAATCTGCTGATCCGAACCTTTGCCATCATGGAAGTGATCCGCAATGAAGGTGTCGTCAACACCCTGCTGATGAGCCTGGGGGTGATTTCCAGTCCTATCCAGATGCTGTTCACTGACTTCGCCATTATGCTGGGCATGGTCTATGTATATCTGCCCCTGATGGTCCTGCCGCTATATGCCTCAATGGAAAGGCTCGACTTCCGGTTGGTTGAGGCGGGTTATGATCTTTACGCGACCCGGATGGGTGTGCTGCGTCGTATCATCGTGCCGATGGTCAAGCCGGGCATTATTGCAGGCTCCATACTGGTATTCGTGCCGTCGCTGGGGGCTTATGTAACGCCGCGCGTTCTGGGTGGCGGCAAGAACATGATGCTCGGCAATCTGATCGAACTGCAGTTCGGCCAGGGCCGCAACTGGCCATTGGGCGCAGCCTTGTCCATAACACTGCTGGTGATCGTCATGGTGGCGCTGCTGTTCTACGTGCGCAATGCCTCAAAGTCGGGAGTGAAGTCGCATGGCTGATGCTCCGGCAAAACCGTTTTCCATCAAACGCCAGACCGGGTTCGGCTTTGTTGCCCTGTGCTGCTTCGTGCTGCTTTACACGCCCATACTCATTCTGGTGTTCTACTCTTTCAATGCAGGAACCTCGATTGCCATCTGGGAAGGCTTCTCCTGGCGCTGGTACGAAGCGGCCTGGCAGAATGAACGCG
>JABDRA010000593.1 GCA_013041995.1 Anderseniella sp.
CAGGGAAATTTTGTAGCGTAACAGGGAAGGAAATTCACCCAACAGGAAATACTTCAGAGCAACTGGGTAAATTGCGGCAGACCGTTTAAATACAACCTCAGGCAATGGATCATACCGGTTAGAAGTATCCTGATTTTGAGTACCGAAGCCAACCTCGTGACTACCCCCTATTCCCCGTGCGAGCACTTTCCTCCTTGCGCCGTGAGATATAGGCCCTGAGTTCCTCATCGATGGCAGGGTCCAGCACGGGCTGCTCGTAATCTCGCAGAAGCTGCTTCCAGATGTCGTTTGCCCGCTCGGTCACCGTTTTCGATCCGTCATCACGCCAGCTTTCAAAATTACGCCAGTCCGAAAGTAATGGACCTGAGATCCGTGCCGGTACGCTTTCTACTGTCAATGCCAATTTCGGCCACAAATATGACGTAAAATCACAATTTGAACACTTCGCTGACAGTATTGTGTTCACATAAGAGCAAACCCTAGGACGGCAACCAATAGCTCGGGTGGTATAATTCCAGCCGACGGAGGTGGCTGTGTCCTATGTGGTAATGTCATTTGCCAAACGGTGTGGTTCGACATCACTCGCTTTGCAATGGCCCAGGCGACTGTTCGTCGGACTGGCTATGGTGTTGCTCTTGCCCGTCTCTCAAAGCGCTGCGGCAACTCCGTTCTGCGGCGTTGAGTTGAATTTTACATCAGTTGATTTCAGCGACCAAGGTAGTCAGGGCAGTTCCGTCGATGCCCCAAACAAGATGGCGCGATTGAAGTCTGATGACGGTGCTTTCGGCGCGAAAAACAGTTCCAATGCAAAGTTGGGCTTTCTGTTTACACCGCAGCCACCAGGTCCGGCCAAAACAATCTTATCCGGCATTCTGGTCGCCGGAAAAATTAGAGGTATCGGCAATGTGAACGAAGAGCAGGTCGGCCATTAAGCATAGAAAGCAAGCATAGAAAGTAAGCATAGAAAGTAAGCATAGAAAGTAAGCATAGAAAGTAAGCATAGAAAGAAAGCATAGAAAGTAAGCATATCAAGGACTAACAGATGCATGCATGAACATGAACCATGTATAACATGAGGGTTCATTGGTGGGAGATTGATATTCGTCAATTCAAATATAACAGAGAGAGTTAATCTCCAGGAAACAACAGCCTTGATTCAAGGGGGCCAAACCAGTGAGGACGGAGAAATTTGAGTTTGGAAATCAGAAATTATGCATGGAGATGGAACGAAGAAATTTTGGGACGAAGACGCTGCCTATGAATTCATCGAACAGCGCGTTTGGCCCGATGGTCCGGTTTGCCCCCATTGTGGTGGCATAGACCAGATAGGACGATTGCAGGGTCAGAGCACACGGGCACGCACCTACAAGTGCTATAATTGTCGGAAACCGTTCACCGTTAAGGTCGGCACGATATTCGAGCATAGCAAAGTGCCAATGCACAAATGGCTGCAGGCCATGGTGCTCTATCGCCGCTACAAACATCACGTCAATGCCAACCAGGTCTGCAAGGTCTTGGGGGTGACATTCAAAACGGCCAAGACCATGTTGACACTCATTCGAAAACGAGCCCGCGGAAGGAAGACAACGGGCAAGGAGCAGCTCTAAGCCCTGACGTGCCCGCCCAACCTCAACCGACTCGAGACGGCATTCACCAAACTCAAAGCCCTGTTGCGTAAGGCGGAAGCACAGGCCACTTCCGGAATTTTGCTGCACCATCGCAAATGCTTTTGAAGCTTTTACGCCAACCGAATGCCAAAAAAACTTCATTGCCGCCGAATATGTCCTGCATTAGGTTGATTCTGTTCCAACTTGGAATTAGCTTAGTGCATAGTAACGTTGCGTAGGGGGACCCAAAAATGGCATCAAACAACAAGCGGATATCCCCGCGCGAAAAACAATTCATTCGTTTTCTCGATACTGTTAGAGAAGTCGGCAACGAACCGGCGATCGATGAACTTGACGATATGCTCAGTGAATTGGTACCGCCCGTTCGAGCAGATGCCGTTGAGCCTGGACACGATGAGGCTAACGAGCTCCACGAGCCTTGACGGTTGAGCGTTGAGAGTTGTGCGTTGGAGACTAGTCTCCGGCTGTCAGACTGAGCAAAGCATCAAAGTCGTGATCAGGCATCGCTATTCCGTCAACTGTGCCCGATCGCGGCCGCCCGGCAATTGCTTGGCCTCCGCTTCCAGATAGGACTTCGTCAGGTCCAGCTCATTCCATCGCACGTTCTGACGGAACAGGCCGAAAATATCACCGGAACTGAACCCGATGCTAAATTCTGGTAGCGGGTCTTCGAACAGCGAGGGTCCGTGCGATTTGCCGATGGTTTGCGATGAATATCCCATCAGACCCAGAACGGTTGGCGCAATCTGGAAATGGTTGGTTTTTGCCCATGATTTTTCTGCTGAAGACTTTAGCCGTCTGAGCACTGCGGGGTGGCTGGTCATGGCCAGCATTGGCACCAACCCTTCGCGCGGATCCGGATTGTCAACCGAACAGTGTGTCATTCCGCCAGGATTGAATGCCTGCCCGTGGTCGGAAGTGTAAAGAACAACAGTATCCGACAGATTTGTGGTGTCCAGGAAATCGGCAAGCACCCTGTCAACATTCCATCGAATGTTGTTGAGGTAGGATTTGATGGTTGATGCTTTTGATGCAGACAAATCCTGCGGTCCATTGACCTTGAACGGCGCGCCCTGTGCCGGGTAGCCGTGGTGATATGGAAAATGGGCGCCGTTCTTGTTGGCGTAGATGAATACCGGTCCGGCCTGAGCAAGCTCTTGCTTGACAACATTCATCAACTCAAGATCCAGGTCGGGTGTGGCGACATCATCGAAAGTGACGAATCGGTCAATGTCCCTGGCTTCCACGGCCGTCATGAAATTCTGCATCCGCGAATGGCTCTTGTTAATGCTTGCCTGTGCATCGATGAAGACCGTGCGATATCCGGCCTGCTTGGCAAATTGCCAGATTGTCGGATTGTGATTGACCGAGTTGACGATGTCACGGCGGGACGCGCCCAACCGCAGTAGCGCGTTGGAATAGTGACTGCAGTTGCCGCCCGAGGCCGCGGCGCCGAAGTTCACAATGTCATTCGCCCGCTTCGCCAACAATGGCGTGAAGGGGTTACCCGGCGTGAGATCAACGTAGTCGCCCCTGACGCTTTCGTCGACGAGCATGACAATGTTGCGGACGGAAGGTTTGCCGGTTGGCTTAGCCACTCGTTGGACGCGTGTCGCATTGGGCTGCGTGGCGGTTTTCGTCAATGTCACCGCACCCACTGCCAGAGGGGCAAAATGTTGCGGCAAAGCGTGCGCACCGCCGCCTTCCTTCATGACCAGTATGGCGCCGATGAGCGCCATTGGAAGCGCCGGCACCCAACACAGTTTTGTCCCATGCGACTGCCAAAGCCGAAGCCCCGGCGTGGGAGAAAGTACGATGACAGCCAGGCTCCCAACAAAGACACAGCCAAACCAGACCGCGGCAGAAACATACTGGTCCATCGCCCGGCCAAGCTCATGACTGGCCGCCCAAAGAGACAGGACATCGAACGGGCCAAGATCAGACCCACTGACGAACAAGTAACCTTGCGATGCTGCTACCGAGAGCGACAGGATGCAGGCCCAGAACCATCTGACAATCCGGTTCGGCTGCATGGCTGCAACGAGAAAACACAACCAGCACAGGACCCAGACACCGAGATACAATACCAGGGTGCCAACTCTTTCCTGCGCGATCAGCAGAGTGATACGGTCGAAAAAACCATTCGCGGTCAGACCCATAAAGGCCGTCAGGAGCGCTACACCGATAAGGCTGGTGGTGATCCGGGCAGGCTGTTGCTGATTGTGCAGATTGTCCTGGTCCTCGGATGAAATCGTTGTCATGGTTCTTTTCCAGAGTTTTTTCTTCGATGTCGGGTTGCGCCGTGTTGGGACACAACACTTCAAGCTGGCAAGACATATGCCGTCTGCTGAACCTTCGAACCGGCTGTGACCGGCCGGGCTGGGCGGGCAGACGGCTGTTAACGCAGACGGCTGGTTGGAAGGATAACGGCACTGTCGGGATCGACTTCTTCATCATCGCCGAGAA
>JABDRA010000596.1 GCA_013041995.1 Anderseniella sp.
GCATCTTCAATGCTGTGAAATACCGGTGTGGAATCTGAAAGAAGTTCGAGTTCCTTCGCCGTAGTTGCAGCAAGGCTCATATGACCGGCTTCGGTAGCTGCAGCAAACCAACCATCAACTGTGTACAGGAGGGGCGAGGCTCCGAAACCAGTGCCAATATTAATGGCAAGCCGGTTTTCGAGCGGGTCAGGTGCGTCAATCGTTTTGATGACCGGCAACAGATCCGCGCCATTTAGCATCGGGATAGAGAGCGCTGCCGCCTGCAAATCATTGAACAGTCTGACCGGTGTTCCGGCAAGCAAAGCCGATACGCTGCTCTGCGATATGCACCAATCATTATTGGTGAGGATTATGCGCCCACCGCTGACCGGGCCGGCTCCCGCGATGGCGGCAGAACGGCAATGGCGTCCGGCATCGATCTGGCGCAGATAAGTGGTGAGCGCATCTTCAAAACAGGCGAAACCGGATACCGGGAATTCAGCCAGGTCAGTCAGCTTCGAAATCCCGGTCGCGCGAGCAAAACGAACGTTTGTCCCGCCGACATCTGCCACCAGTCGCCAGTTCATGTCTTACCGGTTGCCGCAGGCGTTGCGGACAACGTGTTCAGGAAATCAGTATGCCAGGCCGTGATGTCGTTCTCATGTACACGCCGGGACAGGGCCTGATGACGGTTTCGGCGTTCTGCAAGCGGCATGGTGATAGCCTTGTTGAGCGTGTTTGCCATCTCGTCAACATCGTACGGGTTGATGATCAGTGCCTCATGCATTTCTTCTGCCGCACCTGCAAACTTGGACAAGATAAGCACGCCCGGGTCCGCCTCATTCTGCGCAGCCACATACTCTTTGGCCACAAGATTCATGCCATCACGCAAGGGGCTGACAAAACCCACCTCGCTGTGGCGGAACAGGGCAGCAAGCGTTTTTCGTTCAATTGAGCGATGGATATATCGTAATGGCACCCAGTTGAAATCGGCATACCTGCCGTTGATGGCACCGGACAGGGTTTCCAGCTCAACCCGTATTTCAGAATAGACTTCCACATCAGAGCGGGTCGGTGGAGCGATCTGCATGAATGTCGCTTTCTTGACGTGCTCAGGGTACAGTTCCAGCAATCGTTCGAAGGCGCGAAACTTGTCCGGCAAACCCTTGGAGTAATCGAGCCTGTCCACGCCGATGATGGTTTTTCGATTCAACAGTTTCTGGCGCATGGATTGTAGCTTGACCTGCTCCTGCGCATCGTCATCCATGGACAACAGCTGGAATTTTTCAGCGTCAATGCCAATCGGGAAGCATTTGGCTATGGTAGTCGTGCCAAATGCTTTCAGAATGCCATCTTCATGCACCTTTCCACCAGCCTGCTCAACCACGTAATGCTGGAAATTTGCAACATCTGTATGGGTCTGAAAACCGATCAGGTCATATGAGAACATCGACCGGATCAGCCACTCGTGTTGTGGTGCTGCAGTCACGATGTCGGGGGGCGGGAACGGAATGTGCAGGAAAAAGCCGATCTTTTGTTTGCAGCCAAGTGCGCGCAAAGCTGTGCCGAGTGGAAAAAGATGGTAATCATGCACCCAGATGGTGTCGGTCTTCTTCAGCAACGGCACGAGTGCATTTGCGAACTTTCGGTTCACGCGCTTGTAGGCATTCAGAAAGACGGTCTTGTACTCAATCAGGTCAAGGCGGTAGTGCAGTAACGGCCACAAGACACTGTTGGAGAAGCCGGCATAGTAATCGCGGTAGTCACGTTTGGTCATCGGCAGCGTTATCAACGAGACATTTCCCATGCGCTGCCTGTTGGGAGGCACACGGGTGCCCGAGGCCACCGTCTCGCCGTTCCAGCCGAACCAGATGCCACCGCCACGCGATTTCAGTGCCTCATCCATCGCCACCGCCAGGCCGCCTGCCTGGGCAGTGTTGCTCAGGTCTGCGACACGGTTGGACACGACGACGAGCCGGCTCATACTACTGTATCCCAGGATTTGGAGAGGCGGATCGCACCATTTATGATGCCGACCATGGAGTAGGTTTGCGGGAAGTTACCCCACTGTTCTCCTGTCTTCGGATCAGTGTCTTCCGACAACAGGCCCAGGTGATTGCGGCAAGCCAGCAATGCTTCAAATATTTCACGTGCTTCCTGCTTGCGGCCTGTACGGGCAAGCGCATCAAGGCGCCAGAAAGCACAGATGTTGAACCCAACCTCGGGAGGGCCAAAGTCGTCGGCGGCTTCATATCGCTTCATGTGAGGGCCAACCGCCAATACCTTTTCAAGTGCTTCCAGCGTGCTGACAAACCTTGGATCGTCCGGCGGTATGAACCCGACTTCACCCATCAGCAGTACGCTTGCATCAAGATACTTGCCGTCCACCTGATCCACGAAAGCCTGTCGTTCGTCCGACCAGCAGTTCTCAAGGATATAGGTCCTGATTTCTTCAGCCCTGCGAGACCATGATTTCGCCTTGTCCGGCTGATCAAGATGTGCCGCAATCTTGGCAAGCCGGTCACACGCTGCCCAGCACATCAGGCTTGATGAGGTATGAACCCCGGTACGCGACCTCAATTCCCACATGCCGGCGTCAGGCAGGTTGTGTACCCTGTAGGCATGTTCGCCGATTGCCTCCAGGCGGCAAAAATCCTCCAGGCCGGCCGGGTTTCGCAGACGGGTGTCGAAAAACGCCTGCACCGCACCCAGCACGACATTGCCATACACATCATACTGGTAGTGCTCATGAGCCTGATTGCCAATGCGAACCGGTCCCATGTTCCTGTAACCCGGTAGCTCAGGGACAATGCTTTCAGTCAGTTCGTTGCGCATGTCGACGGCAAAGACCGGCTGCAGCCTGTCACCGCCATTGTTGGCCACGGTGTTCATAAGCCAGGCCACATAGTTTTCCATGGTCTGAACCGCGCCGACACTGTTGAGCGCGCGCACAGTGAAGAAGGCATCACGCAACCAGCAATACCGGTAATCCCAGTTGCGGCCGCTGTTGGCGGATTCGGGTATGGATGTCGTTACGGCCGCTATAATGGCGCCAGTGGGCTCGTAA
>JABDRA010000599.1 GCA_013041995.1 Anderseniella sp.
GGATGGAAACGTCCGGGCTTTTTCAATCCGGAGCACTAACTAATGACCAAATCAGTTCTCGGTATTGTCGGTGGATCAGGCGTCTACGACATCGAGATGGACGATGCCCGCTGGGAGCAGATTGAAAGCCCGTGGGGTGAACCGTCAGATGAGGTTCGCCGCGGTAAGATTGGCGGCCTTCCGGTTGTGTTTCTGCCCCGTCACGGCCGTGGCCACAGAATACCTCCCGGCGACATCAACTACCGCGCCAATATTGATGTGCTGAAGCGCGCCGGCGTGACAGATCTTGTGTCAGTGTCCGCGTGCGGCTCCTTCAGGGAAGAATTGCCGCCCGGCACTTTTGTGATCATCGATCAATTCATCGATCGTACTTTCGCCCGCGAAAAGAGTTTCTTTGGCGAAGGGTGTGTCGCGCATGTTTCCGTCGCAGATCCAATCTCGCCAGTGCTGGCCGACGCGCTGGTCGCTGCGGCATCCGCAGAAGGCATACCGCATGCCCGCGGCGGCACCTATCTGTGCATGGAAGGCCCGCAGTTCTCCAGCGTTGCCGAAAGCAAGCTCTACCGGCAGTGGGGTTGCGATGTGATCGGCATGACCAACATGCCGGAAGCCAAACTGGCCCGCGAGGCCGAGATTTGTTACGCCACCGCCGCCATGGTAACCGATTTCGACTCCTGGCATCCCGATCACGGTGCCGTGGACATCACCTCCATCCTGGAAGTGATGCGCGCCAACGTCTCCAATGCCATCAAGCTGATCACACGGCTTGCCCACGACCTGCCTGCAGACCATCAGGCCTGCCCGCTGCATTCAGACACCGCGCTGGAGTTTGCCATCATGACAGCGCCTGAAAAGCGCGATGCGGAGTTGCTGGCAAAACTCGATGCTGTTGCTGGTCGGGTATTGAACCGATAGAATTAGAGCCTCCGGATTTTGGTGAAAAATGAACCTTGCCCGCTTTATCTCCGACATGCCCAAGGCAGAACTGCATCTGCATATAGAAGGCACCCTCGAACCGGAACTCATGATGAGCCTGGCCAGGCGCAACAAGGTCACCCTGCCCTATGCCACCGTGGAAGATATCCGCCAGGCCTATGAGTTCAACTGCCTGCAGGATTTCCTCGATGTCTATTATCTCGGCATGTCGGTGCTGCTCAAGCGGGAAGATTTTTTCGATCTCGCCTGGGCCTATCTGGAAAAAATGGCGGCGCAGAACGTCACACACGTTGAAGTCTTCTTCGACCCGCAGGGCCACACCGCCCGCGGTGTCAGCTTTGACACTGTCCTGTCCGGTCTTACCGATGCTTTCGACAAGGCCCGGCGCGATTTCGGCATAACCTCGAAACTGATCATGTGCTTTCTGCGCCACCTCAGCGAAGACGAAGCGTTTGATACCCTTGAACAGGCCTGTGCCTGCAAGAGCCACATTCACGGCGTCGGCCTGGACAGCTCCGAGAACGGCCATCCACCGTCAAAATTCAAACGCGTCTTTGCCGAAGCCCGCCAGTACGGTTTCACGCCGGTCGCTCATGCAGGTGAGGAAGGCCCGCCCGCTTATGTTGCCGAAGCGCTCGATGACCTGCACATAGAACGTATCGATCACGGCAACCGGGCCCTGGAAGATCCCTCGCTGGTCAAGCGCATCGCCGACAGCGGCATGGCCATGACCGTCTGCCCCCTGTCCAACAAGCGGCTTCAGGTCGTGCCTGACCTCAAGAATCATCCTCTCCGGCACATGCTGAACGCAGGTATATACGCCACCGTCAACTCAGATGATCCGTCCTATTTCGGTGGCTATGTCAACGACAACTACCTGGCTATTGCCGATGCATTGAACCTGACCCGCTCAGAAATCGTGCAACTGGGACGCAACAGTTTTATCGGCTCGTTCATGAACGAGGCCGACAAGCGCGCCGCTGTTGCTCACTTCGATGAATTCGTCGATAAAGCCCGCTAGCTGATTTTATTTGAAGCAACAAGGATCTGCCTGATGGACCTACGCAACGGCTTTGACATTCGCCGCCATATCCGCACCATTCCGGATTATCCGAAACCGGGCATTCAGTTTCGCGACATCACAACCCTGCTGGCAAACAAGCATGCCTTTCGGGCCGCCGTCGATGAGTTGATGTGGCCGTTCCTGTCTGCGGGCGTGGATTACGTGGTCGGCATCGAGGCGCGCGGCTTCATTCTCGGTGGCGCCATCGCCCATGAGCTTGGCCTCGGCTTCCTGCCGATCCGCAAAAAGGGCAAATTGCCGGGCAAGGTTATCGGCAAGGACTACCAGCTGGAATACGGCGTCGACACCATAGAAATTCATGCAGACGCCATTTCGGAAGGAGACAAGATCCTGTTGATCGACGATCTGATCGCCACCGGCGGCACTGCGGAAGCGGCAATCGACCTGATCCAGGAGTCCGGAGGCGACGTTGTTGCTGCCGCATTCGTCGTCAACCTGCCGGACCTGGGCGGTGCCCAAAAGCTCATCGACAGGAACATCAAGGTGCACCGGCTGGTGGATTATGAAGGAGACTAGACTTGGCTGATCTGGACACGCTAGCTGCTTTCATGGTCGCCACCATGATTTTTGCCTACATGCCCGGCCCGGCGCTGCTTTACGCGACCGCCCAGACCATTGCGCGCGGCCGCAAGGGCGGGCTGATGGCGGCATTCGGTATTCATCTGGGCGGATATGTGCATGTCATCGCCGCCGCCCTCGGCCTGGGATTTCTTCTGTCCCAGGTTCCCACCGCCTATCTGATCATCAAGTTTGCCGGTGCCGTTTATCTGGTGTGGCTGGGTGTCCGCATGGTTACCCAGCGCGTCGAGGCAGACATTTCTCAGCCTGTTGCTTCGAACCCGCGCCGGACCTTCGCACAGAGCATGCTGGTGGAAGTGCTGAATCCAAAAACCGCGATTTTCTTCATCGCGTTCCTGCCTCAGTTCGTTGATCCCGCAGCCGGGCTGCCGGCATGGCTGCAGTTTCTGATCCTGGGCACCATTGTGAACCTGGTGTTCTCATCCGCTGACCTTGTTGCCGTCGCCCTTGCTCATCATATCGTGGGCAGGGTCAAGCAGAGCCTGCGCGGCCAGCGCATCGCCCGCTGGATTGGTGGTTCAATTCTGGCAGGCCTTGGTTTGCGGCTTGGTCTGGAAGGCAGCGGAAAGTGATCTCATGAAAGTTGCAGGCAAACCCTATCGCTCGATCTGGCTCAATGACGACGGCTGGCGGGTCGATATAATCGACCAGACCCGGCTGCCGCATGAGTTCGAGATCGTGACATTGCAGACCCTGGAAGACGCAGCCCGCGCCATCGAGATCATGCAGGTGCGCGGCGCCCCGCTGATCGGCGCGACAGCCGCCTATGGCATTTGTCTGGCGCTGCGCCAAGACCCGTCCGATGAAGCGCTGGAAGCGGCAGATGCACGACTGCGCCGCACCCGGCCCACCGCCATCAACCTGATGTGGGCGCTGGATGAAATGCTGGCCACGGTGCGCAATCTGGCGCGTGACGACCGGGTCGCTGCCGCATACAAACGGGCCGCAGATCTGTGTGACGCCGATGTTGAGACCAATGCCGCCATTGGCCGCAACGGGCTCAAGCTGATCGAGGACATCGCAGCTGAAAAGCCCGGCGAAACCGTCAACATCCTGACCCACTGCAATGCCGGCTGGATCGCAACCGTCGATTGGGGCACGGCACTTTCGCCAATCTACATGGCGCACTACAAGGGCATTCCGGTACATGTATGGGCAGACGAAACCCGGCCGCGAAATCAGGGCGCAGCTTTGACTGCATGGGAAC
>JABDRA010000600.1 GCA_013041995.1 Anderseniella sp.
ATCATGGGCCGCACAATCAGATTGAACGTCACAAAGACTGCGACAGGATTGCCCGGCAGCCCGACATACAACACACCATTTACCTCGCCCAGGGTGACCGGTTTGCCCGGCTTCATGGCAACATTCAGGACATGTAGCTGCCCGCCGGCATCACGCACAAGGTCCGGCATGTGATCTTCTTCTCCGACCGAAACACCACCGGTTGTGACCACAATATCCGCATGGCTTGCTGCGGCTGCCAACGCCTCGGCCAGTTGTTGCCTGTCATCAGGCAAGGCCCCCAGATCCGTGACTTCGATCATCGGTCCGGCAAGCAGGCCCTGCAGCATGAACCTGTTGGAATTGTAGATCTGCCCGAAGCTCAGCTCCTCACCGGGTTGGCGCAGTTCGTTGCCGGTCGAGAACATCGCGACGCGAACCTTGCGGCGTACATCGAGCTTTGCCAGTCCGGTTGACGCTGCAAGTGCGAGACGGGCCGGAGACAGAACACACCCGCTGGTGAGCAGCGTTTGCCCGGTCTGTATGTCTTCACCGGCGCGTCGGATGTTTTCGCCCGGTTTGGGGTGTTGCTGAACAATAATCGTCTCGCAGACCCGCTCAACACGCTCCTGCATGATGACCGCGTCGAAATCACGAGGCACAGGTGCACCGGTCAGGACACGCAGCGCCCGGGCATCGTGCAATCCGGCTCCGGTATCGCCTGCTGCTATTCTGCCGCCAACAGGGAGTTGCCAGGGTCCTGTGCCGGAAAGATCGCCAAACCTCACCGCATAACCGTCCATGGCGGAATTATCGAAATGCGGCTGGGGACCCGGTGCCGTAACCGGCGTGGCAAGTACCCGTCCGAACGCCTCTTCCAAAGGCACAGCGACGATTTCTTCAACGCAACGGGCCAGCTTGCGACCCCGTTCAACCGCCACGTCCAGCGTCGTCAGCTTTCCGCCCTGCGGGTCTGTACAAGGAGCACTGCCCGGTTCGGTTTCATGTTCATGATGCGACTGCATGATCAGGCTCTTCCTCGCGGTCGGCTATCGCGACAAGCAGGACCGGCAACATTTCGAGCGCCAGATACCTGTTGTGAGTATCGCCACCCTCTATCCATTCCCTCAATGCTACCAGCGCTTCGGTCGGCAAGTAAACCAGCAGTTTCGCGACGTCCTGCTTGTAACGCCCGGCTTCAAGCTTTGCCTGATCAAGCAATTGTTCCAATATGTCTGTGTGACTGGAGTGCGCCATTGCTTCAATTGCGGCGAGCCTGACCTGATGGTCTGGATCACAGATTGCACAAGTCTGCTCCTGTTCAGTCATGACTGCAGCGTTCACCAGTGCTTTCACTGCCGCAGCCCGCACCCGGGGTGATTGATGGGAGGCCGCGTCGCGGACCATTTCCAGTGCCTCGGGCGTGGCGATAGCGCCCAAAACGGGTATCGCCTGCCTGCAACGACCATCATCGTTACCTGCGGCCAAAAGGGCCATGCTGTCTTCTGCCTGAGACACATCAATCCCGTGATCTGCAAGGCGGGCCAATGAGCTCAACGCGGCATCACTGAGGACGCCATCGCGGTCTGTTGCAGCGTGTGCCAGACTTGCAACCAGAGATGCCTTGCCGGTATCACCGGCAACGCCGGCGGCGAGGCGCCGCACATCGATATGGGCCGGAAGTTTGGCCTCCGGGTCCAGTTTGCGGCGCCGGACAAGTGATCCCGTCATTTCCAGAAATGACAGATCTGCCTCTTCCAGTTCAACTGTCTTGCTGGCCTGCATCCGTTCCGGATTAACGGCCATGATGGCCTGCAGCGTAGACTGCGGTGATTGTTCTGCCGGGTCTTCTTCGCACGTTGCAGTCTCTTCGATACCTGAGCCTTCAGCGCTGTCGTCTTCGGACACGTCCGTCGATGCCAATTCGTTGCCATCGCGATCCAGTTTCACGGTTGTATCACCATCATCACCAGCCGCCTGTTTGCCCATTTTTGGTACAAACTGGACAACCGTGTCGTCTTCTTGATCATCCTCCCCGACAGGCGCGGAAATCTTCATGCCGGCGATGGTTTCCGCCAGTTCAAGAGCAGCCAGTTCGGCGCGCGGGTTGTCGCCTTTCGCCAGTTCAGCCAGAGCGGAAATGGCCTCCATGCGGACAGACTGTTCATCGGCCCTGATTCCTCCACTCAGGATATCGACAATCCCCGATATTTTCAGTTTCGACGCAGCACGAAGGCAAACCTTGCGTACCTGCGGATCGATGCGTTTGTGGCTGCAGATTTCTTCGATCAACTCTCCAGACTTGTGAGGTTCCGACACTACAGCAGCAGACAGCATTGCTGCGATCAGGTCGGGAGACTTGGTGCGCAGTGAGCGTTCGATCCGGGACACAAGCGCCAGTCCGGCAATTGGTTTTCCGCCAGACTCGATCGCCCTGCAAGTCGCAATGACCACAACCGGGCTGATGTCATTGAGGACCTTGTCGAGCATCCCCGCATCCAGGTGCCTGGCACCGGTGATTGCAGCGGCACGCACTTCAGGTGCAACATCACCAAGCCCGAGCGCAAGGGTTTCGTCGCTTCCAGCTTGCGCCGCGCTCTCGATAGCGGCCAGACGCACACTGACATCCTCGTCACCAGCCAGGTGCATCAGGAGGTGTCCGGACAAGCCCGGCTCCGTCAACGCCAGAGCTCCCGCAATACGCTTGCGGTTCAACACAGATGCCTGAGGTAATAACTGGCGCAGTTTGTCTATTCCGGGCTGGCCCAGCCGGGCCAGTGCGCTGCACGCCACTGGCCACAGATCCTGACCGTCCGGGTCGTTGAGCGCCACTTCGATGACGGCAGGAGCTTGGCTTGCGCCCAGCACACCAAGCGCTTCAACCGCGGCCAGTTGCACATCCAGCCAGTCGTCCCAGTCCGAGTAGTCGTCGTCCCAGGCGACCTGTTGGTCTTCACCACGCCCGGTGACCAGCGCACTCAACAACTCCGCGCAGCCGTCTGCGCGCAGCCTTTGCAGGGCTTTGATGTATTGCGTCTTTGCTTCGGTGTCGGGATCTTCACGCAGATTGTCCAGCAGGCGCTGGCAGGCTGACTGCGCATCCATTTTTGCCAGCACATCGGCTGCATCACAGCGCACGTCAGGATCAGGATCCCCCAAAGAGGCTATCAGTGTTTCGACAGCAACCGGGTCAGCAAGATGCCCCAGTCCCTGTACCGCAAGGCAACGCTCTGCATTGTTGCCTGTTGCAACAATTTCCGCCAGCGCACGCGCAAGCTCACTCAAGTCGCAAGACGTCATGTCCTGCCTGGGCATTGCAAGTGCCATTGCTGTGGCCTCCCGGCATGGTTTTCCGACCGCAAACGGCGGACCGCTGTTAGCTTCAGGCGATATCGCGCCGGGCAAATGACATGGACCGGAAGTCGTGCTTGTAGGGCGACTCGCCGATCTTCTTGATGTTGCCGACGCCCATCTTGTAATTGTAGTTGCCGCTGATCCAGTCGACGACCCGTCCAGCCAGCGCATTGGCAGGCTGCGACGTGTGCAGGAAGTCCATATACATGACACCCTTTTTGAGCGCAGGCGTCACGATGGCAACCGCGGTAATGGCCGCCTTCTCGAGCTTGATGTGTCCGTTGTCCATCAGCTTGGTGAAGGTGAAATCATCTCCCTCGATGCCAATAATGGTGTCGACCTGAACCGGGATCCTGTCTGAGTACAGCATCACATAATCACCGTTCTCAATGCCACGGGCTGCGGCGTCTTCGGGATGAAGCTCAACCCAGTTTTCCGGCCAGCGCTGAACAATATACGGACGCCTGCGGTCATCGTAACCGGACTGCCAGCGCTCATTGATGCGGCCGGACGTGGTCCACAATTCGTCGCCCTTCGGACTGAGCCACTCCCAGTAATCGGAGAACAGCGACCACGGCGCTTTCTGGATGTTGCATTTGCCGGTCTGCGAGTTGAAATGGGTCAGCTTCTTGTTGAAGACGTTGGCACCTGCGGCGCCTTCATCGGGAAGCTTGCGGGTTGTGTCATGCAGGCGCTTGGTGCCTTCAAGACTGCCGTCTTCCAGCATCATGACCGGGCCCTGGATACCATCGGTTCCGAACTCACCCAGCTTCTGGTGCAGTGTCTTGCCTTCCTTCTGGGCGGCGACCTTGACCATGAAGAAATCCTTGCGGCTGCCGCGAGAGAAGCGCGCTCCTTCTTCCAGGACGTCGTTCGAGTTGTTCCAGTCAAAACCTTCAAAGCCCATTTTCTTCGAAAGCTGTGCAATGATCCACCAGTCCGGCTTGGCTTCACCCGGCGCATCGTAGAATTTCGGATACAGCCGGATACGGCGTTCGCCATTGGCACGGGTAAATGTATCTTCGCCCCAGCCGGCGGCCGGGAAGATGATATCGGCAAAGCGTGCACCGATCGGGTCGACAAGGTAAATGTCCTGGTCGAACACCACCATGCCGCCGGAATCGGCACGCTTTTTCAGCGTCTCGATGATCTCCTGCTTGTCGAAAGATCTGATCTGATGCGGGTTCTGAACCGTCAGTTCCTCGAACTTAGCTGACAGGCTCTGACTGCCGCACATGGATTGGATCCACGTATTGCCAATCACATGAGCCAGCCTGGTGTGACCCGACATCAGGTAACGGTCGGTATCCATGGCGCGACGACGACGACCGGGCAGTTTCTCCGGTGACTTGTTGCGAGGATACTTGCCACCGCGAAGACCACCGCGCTGGTGACCACCGGCGCGGCCGATCATCTGACCCGGCCTGCCACCTGCGCCACAGGTAATGCCAAGTGCTGAAATCGCGTTGGTGTTGCCGGTATTGTTCGACCAGTAAAAGCCCTTCTCGATCATGAAGGAGGCCTTCGGCCGGGACCCGTCATCACGCGGCTTGGCCAGCCATTCTGCCGCGGTATAGATTTTCGCAACATCGATCTGGGCAATCTCTGCAGCCTTTTCAGGGACTGCGTAATCCTGCTCCAGCAACCATTTTGTCCAGTCTTCAAAACCACCGGTCTGGAACTTGCCCCACGTGGTGCGCCACTGCCAAGGCGTATTACGCGTGCCCTGGCCAAACCCGGAGGAGCTCTCAGACTTGTTGTTGACCCAGTTCTTGATCCATTCTTCGTCCTGCCAGCCGTTTTCGACGATGACCCGTGCAATGGCCAGCACGACCGGCAAGTCGGTGCCGGGCAGAAGGTCTATCCACATGCCACCGTTCTTTACGGCATAGGCGATACCGGCAGTACTGCGGGGGCTGAGGAAAATGGTTTTCTGGCCACCCTGGATCGCCGGCATCATCCAGTCGGTAAACAGGATGGTCTTTGATTCATACGGATCAGTGCCACATACCATCAGGGTGTCGGCGTCGCGCCAGTCTTCGTAGGATGGCCCGAAATTGTCAAAACCGGCATCACGGAAGCCTGGTGTCGACGTCACATCGGATGGTGTGTCGTGAAAGGTGAAGTTGGCGGTCGAGATATGCCTCAGCGCGTACTTGGTGATGGCATAGGTGTTCTCCATGTAGCCGTAGGAGAAGGTTTTCACACAATAGGCATTGGCACCGTGTTTTTCGATGACGTGCTTGCCGACTTCGGCTGCGATATCCAGCGCAAAGTCCCACGGCACCGGCATCAACACACCGAACATGCGGATCATCGGCGACTTCAGCCTGTCGCGGGTCGGGGTCTGCGGGTTGTAGACTTTTTGCGCAATGGCACCGCCGCGGATCGACGAGTTGCCGTTGATGTTGACGTGCTTGGCATCCTTGTCCGGGATGATGATGACGTGGTGCGGCTCGTTTTCGTGCAGCACGACATTGTACTGGTTCGGTGCAACCCATGGTCCGAGAATTTCAACCGGGAAATCGACACCAAATGCGTTCTGGTCCGCCTTCGGGCCGCCTACCTTGCCGCCCCTGACGGGCCAGCGATAGACCTTGTACCCGCAAGCGACAATGCAATAGTCACACGCTGTGGAGATGACGTCGGCATTGGTCGGCGGCAGCGGAATATTGGTTTCGGGAATATAATATGGCGTTGTCATGTGGTGTCTCCCTTACCCCTGCAGATTGTCGTAACGGCCATAGATCAGGCCAAACATGCCGACGGCATAGATGTCGTCACCATCGAGCTCGAGAAGCACCTGCGGCAGGCTCTGGTAAGCCTGGCCCGAAATGAACATGCCGTGCCGGGTGAGATCGAAGGTGGTCAGGTGCAACGGGCATGGGCCCAATGCCTTGTCGTTAGCCTGGTATGTGCCCTGTAGCGGCCCGCCCTGATGGGTGCAGTTATAATTGAAGGCGACGACGTCCTTGTCCGGCCCGATACCACCACCAGCTTCGCGACCAAGTTTGACCAATAATGATTCCGAGTAGGAATTCTCATCCGGATAGGCAAAATCGAGCGGTTCGTCCGGCTTCAACTCGGACAATTTGCCGATCAGTTTTCGCGGATATGTCGCGACCAGCGCGGGTACCTGGGCCAACCCGTCTGCGGTATGCATGGTCACCATCACGGTGGCCGTGGCAACTCCGGAAGTGAGCAGGAACGATCTGCGGTTCAGGACGCAGCTGCGCCCTGTCTTGCGCGCCTCTGCAGGTCCATTGATGGCTTCTATCAGGCCAGTGTTTTCAGTCATGGCTTTCTCCTGCATTGTCAATTTGATGAGGCCGGCAGCGGTTCGCTGGGCGGGAGATCGGGTTGTTCCATAACGATGCGTTCGCCCGACAGGCTTTCAATGAACGCCACCAGATCGGCCTTCTCCTTGTCGTTCAGGCCAAGCGGCTTGATCAGCTTCGTCTTGGTTGCGGAGAACTCGTTCTCGCCACCACCGGCGTTGTAGAACTCAACGACGTCAGCCAGGGACGCCAGCATGCCGTTATGCATGTATGGCGCGGTGTACTTGGTGTAGCGCAGCGACGGCACGCGGAACTTGCCCAGATCGGCAACCTGCTTGGTGCGGAAATAATACCCCGGATCATCCTTGTATTTTTGGTACTTGTCCTGGGTCACGCCTTTTGCGTAGAGCTCGAACCGGAAAGTGATCTGCGCCAGAGCATCGGTTTCCCAGCCGTCATAAGGCGGCACACCCAGATTATAGTACTTCTCATTGGTCAGCATTGCGCCGGTATGGCACTGGACACAGCCTGCCTTGCCGGTGAACAGGTCCAGGCCGCGTTTTTGTGATGCATCAAGTGCCTTGTCGTCGCCGCGCATGTAGTTGTCGAACGGCGTGTCCGTCTGAACCAGCGTGCGTTCGAATGCGGCAATCGCCATATAGGCATGGCGAACGTTCGGCCAGGTGTCACCAAATACCGACTTGAACCGTTTGCGGTATTCCGGAACGAAGGCCAGACGGGCCTCCATCATGTCGTCCTCACCGTTGCCGGCAACACCGCCGCGCGCCGCTGACCTGGCCTGACCTTCAAGCGATTTCGAAGACCCGGCCCAGAACAGTTTGCCATAATAGGCGGAATTTACGATGGTCTGGCTGTTGCGCCAGTGGGTCGTACCGGGATAGCCCAGAGAAATTTTTTCCGGAAAGTCCCAACCTGCATCCGGCAAATGACACGCCGAACACGGCATCGCGCCATTGCCTGACAACCTGCCATCAAAGAACAGCAGTTTACCAAGTTCCAACTTCTCAGGCGTCGTCGGATTGTCTGCCGGGTTTGGCGGGTCACCCAGAGGTGCCAGCATGGCCGGCCGCTCCTGAGCCTGAACAGGCGCGACAAGAGCAGTCAAAGATGAGGCCGCCACAACGACAGCCGCAAACGGGAAAGAGATACGGTTTTTCATGATCAGCCCCTCCTCAATTTTTCTGTTGGCGCCAATCGACGATCACTGGATAGTCGGTGTCGATTTCGCCGGGATTGTAGGAAGGGACATCAAAGCTGTTGCCTGACAGCGACGTCAGAAAGTCGACCAGATTGGACTTTTCCTCATCGGTCAGGTTCAGCGGATGCAACCGCTTGTCCTTGTTGGCCGAATTGCCGCCGCCCTTGTTGTAAAACTCAACAACGTCTGAGAGCGATGCCATCGTCCCGTTGTGCATGTAAGGTGCGGTATAGGTGAGTTCGCGCAAGGTCGGCGTCATGAACTTGCCGGCACTTTCCTGCCTGTGATCACGCACATAGGCACCGAGGTCGCGACGCACGTTCATGTAGTTTTCGATACCCATGAATTTTGCATAGGTCACGAATGTGACGTGCCGGTCCGGATCAGACCAGATATCAGGGTTTTCAGGCACACCGGTATTGTGTGGCTGATCATCGGTAAACCGGGGTCCAGTGTGACATTCAGCACACGATGCCTTGCCCTTGAACAGGTCAAACCCGGCCTTGGCAGACGCTGACAAATCGCCGGTATCAAATGGCGCACCGCTTGAGGTTATCGACTTCAGGAATTCCTGAATCGCCGAGCGGGCACCGCCATTGGACGGTGTTCCCTTGCCTGCTTTCTTGAACATTTCAACATAGACAGGGTCCTGCTTGAGGCGCTCCTGCATGATGCGCATGTCCATGTTCATGAAATAGGTCTCGGTAATCGATTCCCGCGTCACGTCATTCAGGTTTGTGCCGAGACGCCCGTCGTGAAACCAGGCAGCACGTTGGCCGACATTGGCCAGCGTCGGCGTATTGCGGAAGTGAGACGATCCTGTATAGGCGTCAGACAAGGCCTTGCCATCGGTGAAAGCCTTGTCCGGTTGATGGCAGGTCGCGCACGCCAGGCTGGTGTCTCCCGAGAGCCGCTCATCGTAGAACAGACGCTTACCGAGATCTGCAAGGTCCCGGTTCACTTCCATGGATTTTACAGGACCAAAATCATCGGCGTTGGCCGGCACGCTCATGGTGCCCATCAGTGCGACCATTATCGGAGCAAGCAATGCTCCCTTGGACTTGAACAGGTTCTGACCTATTGGAACACGTGCCATGCCACCTCCGCTTCTTGCGTTGTGCAAATGGGCGAACGGCGTTGGTCTTGGCTATTCGAACAACGCCGGTTCGCTCAAACTCAGCAGCGAACCTATGCCTGCAATGTAACGCGGGTATTTCGCTCAGGCCGGAATCTTGTGAAGTTTCATGAAGAGTTGTAACGAGATGTGTCAGTCGAGGTTGGTCATCTCACTCGCGATACGGGCAAGTTGCGCGGGCTCGATCGGCTTGTGCATGAACCGCATGATCCCAGCCTTGTCGAAATCAATGCCATCGGGCTGGTAGGCGGAATAGGCAACCAGCGGGCAGGCCGGTCGCAGGTCACGGACGATTCGGCAGACTTCGCTGCCCGGCAGACCGGGCATCACCAGATCGGTTATCACCAGTGCAAACCGGTCCGGATCGGACTTGTAGACCTGCATGGCGTTGAGCGGATCATTGAACACTTCCACATCATAGCCGAGACGCCGCAGCAACTTGGCGCATGTTGCTGCAACCTCCACCTCATCATCAATCAGCAGAATTTCACCTGTTCCCGATGGCAAATCACCGGATACCGGAAGCGGCGCAACCGTTTCATCACTCAACGGCAATCGCACCGTAAAAGTCGTCCCCTGCCCGAACACGCTTGCCACATCGATCTGCCCCCCCATTTCGCCCACAAGGTTGGCAACGACCGACAAGCCGAGCCCCGTTCCCTTGCCAGCGGTCTTGGTGGTGAAAAACGGATCAAAAATTTTACTCTTCAGATCATCGGGAATACCCGGACCATCGTCACGCACCGAGATAAGCACCTGTTTTTCAGCGGCTTCACCGTGCTCACGAGGTTCTACCTTAAGGGTAATACGACCACCTTGCGGTCCTATCGCCTCAGCAGCATTGGAACTCAGGTTCATGATCACCTGATGCAGGCGGGTCGGATCCACCTTGACGACCATGTCGGTATGTTCAACCTGACAAGTAATAACAATGTTGGGCTGAACTGACGCTTGCAGCAGGTGCGTCACTTCCTCGACAACCTCGTTCACCCGCACCGCAACCGCTTCACCTGACTGACGACGCGCAAACGCGAATATCTGACCCACCAGATTGCGGGCCCTCTTGGCCGCGACTTCAATCTGTTCAAGTTCCTCTGAAAAATCTCCCTTGTCGGGGGCATCCAGCCTGGCCAGGTGGACATTGCCGAGGATGGTTGTCAGTACGTTGTTGAAGTCGTGGGCTACACCGCTGGCCAGCATGCTGACCGCCTCTATCCTTTGTGCACGATGGATATGGTCTCGGGCTTTACGTCTCTCGGTCTGATCCTCGCCAACTCCGATAAAGTGTGTGATACGTCCTATGTCGTCACGTAACGGCAGAATGGCCGTTTTCGCCCAGTACGGCTCTCCCGATTTCTTCTTGTTGCGAAATGTGCCGCGCCATTCTTCACCGCGAACCAGTTGTTGGCGCAAGGCGACATAGCCATCACCGGACACATCACCAGATTGTAACAGCCGCGGTGTCTTGCCGATTACCTCATCAGCGGAGTATTCGGTGAGATCGCAGAATTTCTGGTTGACGTACTCAATGTTGCCCTGTGTGTCGGTCATGATGATAGTGGCCGGACTTTGGTCAACAGCACGCTGGAATTTCTTGGCTTCGTGCTCTGCAATGCGGCGCTCGCGCAGTTCGTTGGATAGCATGCCGATGGTCTGGCGCAGTTCCGCCTGAAGCAGGTAGAACAACCCGTATAGCAGCAGGGCGACAAATGCCAAGCCGGCGAGGAAACGAAAACCGGTCGTGACAAGCGTCTCGCCTTCGTCAACGGCGCGGGCAATATCCTTGGTAGACGCCTGATGCTTGTTCCACCAGTAAGCCTCCAGAGCCACAAGCGCTGTGACGGCGCCGGTATCATCTACTCTGACCAGACTGTCGGTTCGCGCCGGCGGCCAGTTTTCCCGGGCGGCCTGCTGCGCGATGGGCAGTTTTGACCGATACAGGGCGATCGTGTCTTCGATTGATTTGAGATAATCCAGTTCAGCCGGTGTGGCACCACTTTTACGGTACTCATCAACCGTGTTTTCAAAGTCCTTGAACTGCAGGTTCAGATTATCAAGATAACGCTGATCCTGACGCAACACGTAATTCTTGAAGTTGTGAATTATGCCGCCATAGCCAAGATGGCCGCGAATCCGGCTGAGCAGAGCCCCGCGGCGTTCTGCTTCTGCGGTAAAGGTCTGCCAGCTTTGGCCGACATCCTGAAATCTCTGTTGGGTCTGGCTGCCGAGATAGACACCCGCCAGCACAGTGACTGCCAGAAGCAGGGCGGCGCCGAGACCCGACAGAACCAGCCTGACCGGCAATTTTGCTTTGTCCGTGGAAGATGCCATTGCACCATCTGGCCTTGTATTGAACGGCAATGCAAGCTCACCAGCACGGTTGCAGCTTCTTTGTTATGGTTGTAGGTAACCCAAGGTAGATTGGGAAAATCCCAGGGCAACACAGGTTCCACCGAACCCGTGAAGTTGCTATAACACTTTGGAAACGATCAGGTTTATGACTTTTGGTTGTTTCAACCAAGAATCATCCTGATCTTGTGATCGGCCAGGGCTGACATGAACGAACGCATACTTGTTGTCGACGATGATCTACAGATCACGTCCTTCCTGAAACGCTACCTGGAAAAGCAGGGCTTCAGCGTTTCGTGCGCTGCAACCGGCCAGCAGATGCGGGACGTGTTAAAGCGGGAAAATATCGATTTGTGCGTTCTGGACGTCGGCTTGCCGGACGCCGACGGCTTTCAGCTGACCAGGGAAGTGCGACGTGATTCAGACCTGCCGATCATTGTTCTGAGTGTCCGCAACGAGGCCTTTGATCGCATCTTCGGCCTGGAGTTCGGTGCTGATGACTACATCACCAAACCATTTGAACCACGCGAACTGGTTGCGAGAATAAGATCGGTGTTGCGGCGGACGAAGTCAGACGGTGCCAACCGGAAAAAAACCGCCTCAAGCAAATCCGTCCTCAGATTTGGCACCTGGACCGTCAACCTCAGCGAACGCACAGTGGTGCACACGGAAGACACGCGTGATGCGGGGCTTACGAGCATGGAATTTGACCTGCTGCGCGCGCTGATCGAACAACCCCGTATTGCCCTGAGCCGGGACCAGTTGTTCGACCTTACAAGAGGACAATCAACAGTTGTCGGCGATCGGGCAATTGATGTTCACATCATGCGGCTGCGCAGGAAACTCGAGCCGGACAGCCGGCAGCCGCGCTATATCAAGACAATTCACGGTATCGGCTACTGTCTTGCAGATGATGTGACGGCACTGTCGGAGTAACCAACTAACCGTCGTCAGGTATCAGCAGGGACAAATACCAATCCACCCGATACAGGCTCGCTGGTGCCCGTTGTGCCCGGCCAGGTCAGCGGCAGACCGCGCAGTGACCGCACCGCCAGGTAAGCCCAGGCCTCGGCTTCAACGGCGTCTCCATCGGTGTGTATGGCTTCGGCCGGTACCACGGGAGCATTGATCAGGCTGGCAAGGCACTCCATCAAGAAC
>JABDRA010000138.1 GCA_013041995.1 Anderseniella sp.
GGACTATCCTGATACAGGGCTGTATCACCCGCGCCTGCCATCACGCATTACCGACAACCTGAAACAACTGACGACCGTGCACGCCAGGAAACCAGCGGGCACGGTTGGCCTGCTGATCATGCGGTCATATGTGCTGGCCGGAAACACCGCACATTATGACGGCGTGATATCGGCCCTTGAAGCGCGCGGGCTTCGCGTCGTACCGGCGTTTGCCTGCGGACTGGATTCGCGCCCCGCCATCCAGCAGTATTTCCAGAACAAGGGAAAAACCACTGTTGATGCAGTGGTCTCGCTGACCGGTTTTTCACTGGTCGGCGGCCCCGCCTACAATGACGCAGCTGCTGCCTCGGAGACACTGAGCGCATTGGATGTCCCCTATGTTGCGGCACAGGCGGTCGAGTTCCAGTCGCTGGAGAGCTGGGAAAAAAGCGTCCAGGGCCTGACACCGGTGGAAGCCACCATGATGGTCGCTATCCCTGAGATAGACGGATCAACCGGTTCACTGGTTTTCGGCGGCCGCTCCGGCGATGTTGCGCCGGGTGGTTCACGCGACATGCAGGTCCATAACGAGCGCGCTGACATGCTGGCGCGCCGTGTCCAGCGCCTCATCTCACTGCGCAAGTCATCACGCGCTGCCCGCAAGGTTGCCATGGTCCTGTTCAACTTCCCGCCAAATGGTGGTGCAGTTGGCACGGCAGCCTTCCTGTCGGTTTTCGCCTCACTGTTCAATTCACTCAAGGCAATGCAACAGGAAGGCTATACGGTTGACCTTCCAGACAGTGTGGATGATCTGCGTGAACAGTTGCTGGACGGTAACTCCACGAGATACGGCACGCCCGCCAATGTGCATGCGCACATTGAAGTCAATGATCACGTCCGCAATGAAATTCACCTCGCGGACATTGAAAAACAATGGGGTGCGGCACCCGGGCGTCATCAAACAGATGGCCGGTCGATTTTTGTGCTGGGCGCGCAATTCGGCAATGTTTTTGTCGGCATCCAACCGGCATTCGGATATGAAGGCGATCCCATGCGCCTGCTGTTTGAACACGGCTTTGCCCCGACCCATGCCTTTGCCGGATTTTACCGCTGGCTGCGCGAGAGTTTTCAGGCTGATGCCGTCGTTCACTTCGGCACGCATGGCGCACTTGAGTTCATGCCCGGCAAGCAGACGGCTCTGTCTGCCGAGTGCTGGCCGGACCGGTTGATCGCGGATATGCCGAACTTCTATCTCTATGCCGGCAACAATCCATCCGAAGGCACCATTGCCAAGCGCCGCTCCGCAGCAACCTTGATTAGTTACCAGACACCGCCGGTTACCCATGCCGGTCTCTACCGTGGCCTGCTGGAGCTTAAGTCTTCGCTGGAGCGGTGGCGGGCACTGACACCGGAAGCCAACGACGAACGCGGCCAATTGATGGAGATGATCCACGCCCAGGCCTGTGCCATCGACCTCGCTCTCGAAGGAGACGTCTGGCCTGCCGATGAGGCCGTTGAGGAAATCGGCAAACTGACCAACACGGTCCTGGAGTACGAATACTCGCTCATCCCCAACGGCCTGCACGTTGTCGGAGAGGGTGTGGCGCCGGATGAGCGGGCCGGCCTGTTGAAAGCCATGGCCGAGGCAGGTCACGAGCTTGAGCTCAGTGATGCGGCAGCCACGGCCATTGCTCATGGCAAACCGTTGCCTGCAGGTGAGCAAATCGCTCCCGACGCTGTTGAGGCGCTTAGCCACGCCAACACATTGCTGTCAAAAGATCACGAACTGCCGGCCCTGCTGCACGCGCTGGACGCCGGGTTCATTCCTCCGGCACCCGGTGGTGACCTGATACGCAATCCCGACGTGCTGCCGACAGGCCGCAACATGCACGGGTTTGATCCCATGCGCATTCCAAGCGCCTTTGCCATGAAGGACGGCGAGAGCCAGGCAGCAAGGCTGCTGGCCCGTCACATGGAAGACGGAAACTCAATTCCTGAAACCGTGGCACTGGTGCTTTGGGGTACCGACAACCTGAAGTCCGAAGGCGGTCCGATTGCCCAGGCCCTGTCACTGCTGGGAGCCAGACCCCGGCTGGACGGATATGGCCGCCTGTGCGGGGCCGAACTGATCCCGCTGGAAGTGCTTGGCCGGCCTCGTATCGACGTGATGCTGACATTGTCCGGGATTTTCCGGGACCTGTTGCCTCTGCAGGTCAAGCTGCTCGCCGAAGCCGCTTTCCTTGCCGGTACAGCTGAAGACGAAACGCCTGAACGGAACTTTGTCCGCAAACATGTGATCGCCCACATGGCCGAACATGACTGTGATGTTGAAACGGCAGCTCTTCGGGTGTTCTCCAATGCCGAAGGAGCATACGGCTCAAACCTCAACCAGTTGATCGATGCAGGATGCTGGAACGAAGAAGACGAACTGGCGGAAACCTACACCCGGCGCAAGTGCTTCGCCTACGGTCGCAGCGGTACACCGCTCAAGAGCCCGGAACTGCTGAACGCAATTCTGAAGAATGTGGATCTGGCTTACCAGAACCTTGAATCAGTTGAACTCGGCGTGACCACGATTGACCACTATTTCGATACGCTGGGTGGCATCAGCCGGGCCGTGAAACGCTCTTCGGGAACCGACGTTCCGGTCTATGTCAGTGACCAGACACGCTCTGAAGGCAAGGTTCGCACAATTTCCGAACAGATCGCCCTGGAGACGCGCACCCGTACCTTGAACCCGAAATGGTATGAAAGCCTGCTTGAGCACGGCCACGAAGGCGTGCGCAACATAGAAGCGCAGGTCACCAACACCGTGGGCTGGTCGGCAACGACAGGTCAGGTGCAGCCGTGGATTTACAAACAGATCACCCAGACATTTGTGCTGGATGAAGACATGCGCAGGCGGCTGGCCGAACTGAACCCCGCTGCCTCGACCAAGCTTGCCAATCGCCTGATTGAAGCCAGCGAGCGCAACTACTGGAACCCTGATGAAGAAACGCTGGAGGCATTGCGCCGGGCCGGTGAAGAACTCGAGGACATTATGGAAGGCATATCTGCGGAGGCCGTAGCATGAACCTCTATACAAAGGTCAACAAGCATACCGGTAAAGAGCTGGTTCCACCGGACGGGCTGGGCAGTGTCCAGGTCGAGTTGGATCCCAACCTGGAAATCGGCAACGCCAAGGTATTTGCTGTTTACGGCAAGGGCGGCATCGGTAAATCCACCACTTCATCCAACCTGTCAGCAGCGTTTTCAAAGCTCGGCAAGCGGGTGCTGCAGATCGGCTGTGATCCGAAACATGATTCAACGTTCACCCTGACCAAGAAACTTGTTCCAACCGTCATCGACGTGCTGGAACAGGTCGATTTTCACTCCGAAGAACTGCGCGTCGAAGACTTTGTCTACGAAGGCTATAATGGCGTCATGTGTGTCGAGGCAGGCGGTCCGCCGGCCGGTACAGGCTGCGGCGGTTATGTCGTAGGCCAGACCGTGAAGCTGCTGAAGGAACATCATCTGCTGGAAGAAACCGACGTGGTTATCTTCGATGTGCTGGGTGACGTGGTATGCGGCGGTTTTGCATCACCCTTACAACATGCAGGCCGTGCGGTTGTCGTAACCGCAAACGACTTTGACTCGATTTTCGCAATGAACCGGATCGTGGCGGCCATTCAGGCCAAGGCGAAAAACTATGACGTGCGGCTTGGCGGCATCATCGCCAACCGGTCCGCCAACACCGATGAAATCGACCGCTTCAATGATGCCATCGGCCTCAAGCGTCTGGCGCATTTCCCTGATCTCGACGTGATCCGCCGTTCGCGGCTCAAGAAGAGTGTCTTGTTTGAAATGGAGGACTCGCCTGAACTGGAAGCGGTCAAGCAGGAATATCTGAGGCTCGCCGCCACCTTATGGGCCGGCACGGAACCGCTCGAGGCGATCCCGATGAAGGATCGTGAAATCTTCGATTTTCTGGGGTTTGATTGATATGCCAACAGCAACCTACACAAACCGCCGCGGCGAACTGGAAACCTATTTCGACCGCACCGCGATGGAAGCCTGGAAGAAGCTGACATCCGATGCCCCTGTCGGCAGGATACGGGCAACCGTTCGGGCCGGCCGGGAGAAAATGCGGGGCCAGCTGATGTCCTGGCTGCCGGCAGACATGACCGGATTGCGGCTGCTTGATGCCGGTTGCGGCACCGGCGCTTTGGCAATGGAGGCGGCGGCGCGCGGTGCGCACGTCACCGCCATCGACCTGTCGGAAAACCTCGTAGGAATTGCGCGCGAACAGGCAGAAACGAAACAGCTTCGCGGGCACATCGACTTTCGGGTCGGCGACATGCTGGATCCGGCGCTTGGCGAGTTTGATCACATTGCCTGCATGGACTCACTGATCCATTACGAGTGCGGCGATATCGTCAACGCCCTGAGCCAGTTGACGACACGATGCAGCACCTCGGTTGTGTTCACGTTTGCTCCGCGCACACGGGTGCTGGCCACCATGCACAAGGTCGGCAAGTTCTTCCCGCGTTCGGACCGCGCACCGGCAATCGAGCCGGTCAGCCAGAAACAGTTGCACGAGGAAATCATCACCGCGGCCAGCCTTTCGGGCTGGCAGACCTGGCGCAGCAACCGGATTTCATCCGGCTTCTACAAATCACAAGCCCAGGAGTTGAACCGTAAATGAAGAAACTGGCCGACAAGGCTCTGGTCGCCTGGATGGCAATCGGGACACGGTGGCTACCGTTTACCGATGCTGCGTCCAGCGATCTGCCTGTCGGGCGCCTGTTGCGCCTCGCCATGTTCCAGTTGCCGATCGGCATGGCCATGGTGTTGCTGCTGGGTACGCTGAACCGGGTCATGATCGTTGAACTGGGCGTGCCGACATGGCTGGTGGCGATGATGATCGCAGTGCCAATCCTGTTTGCACCCTTGCGCGCGCTTATCGGCCACCGGTCGGATACCCACATTTCAGCGCTCGGATGGCGCCGTATCCCTTATATGTGGATTGGCGCATTCATGCAGTTTGGCGGTTACACGATACTCGCGCCTGCCCTGCTCCTGCTGAACGGTCAGGGTCACGTGGACGGAGCCGCCGGCACTCTGGCCGGCCAGGCCGGATCAGCGCTTGCTTTTGCGTTGATCGGCTTTGGCATTCATTTCACGCAAACAGCCGGTCTGGCTTTGATGGGCGACCTGGTGCCCGACGACAAACGGCCTCGCGGTGTTGCCCTGTTTTACCTTATGCAGCTGGTCGGCATGATCCTGGCGGCGATCACTTTCTCATTCCTTTTGCGCGACTTCACCAGTGAACTTCTGATCCGCGTCCTGCACGGCGCTGCCGTGGCCTCACTAGCCCTTAATGTGATCGCGATGTGGAAGCAGGAACCGCGCGACCGGGTTCGCGCCGCTACAGTCAAGTCTGCACCGCGCCCGGACTTCATGGAAACCTGGCGCTCGTTTGCGCAGCAAGGCACGGCCAAGCGACTGCTTGTCGGTGTTGGCCTGGGTACCATGGGTTTTGGTATGCAGGATGTGCTGCTTGAGCCTTACGGTGGCGAAGTCCTTAAACTCTCTGTTCCCGAAACAACGTTGCTGACCGGTGTCATGACGGCTGGAACCTTGTTCGGCCTGATAGCCGCCATGCGCATATTTGCGCGCGGCGTTAATCCGTGCCGGCTTGCAGCCTATGGCGCGATTTTCGGGATTCCTGCTTTCACGATAATCCTGTTTGCCTACCCGATGGCGTCAAAGCTCATGTTCGTCGCCGGCGCTGCCCTTATCGGCCTTGGCGCCGGATTGTTCATTGTTGGCAGCCTGTCAGCGGCAATGGATATGGCAACCGGGGAAAATCGGGGACTGGTAGCCGGTGCCTGGGGCGCAATTCAGGCGACTACGGCGGGCGTTGGCATCGCAGCGGGTGGTTTTTTGCGTGACGCCGTTAACGGACTGGCCAGCAACGGCGCGCTCGGCGAAGCCTTGTCGGGACCGGCCACTTCCTACGGCTTCGTCTATCTGATTGAAATTTTCTTACTGCTTCTTGCCCTGGTGGTGATCGCACCTCTGGTTCGCGACGCCGGGCATGTCATCGATCGTCAAACTCGTCAGTTCGGCCTTGCCGAACTTCCCGGATAACCACTCAAGGGTGAAAGGAAAAATCAATGGGTAAAGGTGCTGTAACAGAATACATCGACGTAGCTCAGATTGCGCTTTACGTGTTCTTTCTGTTTTTTGCCGGACTGATCTGGTACCTGCGCAGAGAAGACCGCCGCGAGGGCTATCCACTGGAAGTCGACGGCAAGGGCATGTCAGCGCACAGCGTGCTGTTCATTCCTGATGCGAAAACCTTCAATCTGCCACACGGCGGCACCGTCCAGGCACCGAACCTGCGAGCTGATACCAGGCCTGTCAAGGCAAGTCGCCGGACCGAGTACCCCGGCACACCGCTTGAGCCGACCGGCGATCCGTTGGCTGATGCCGTCGGACCGGCTTCATATGCACAACGTGCCGATGAGCCGGACAGGACGTTTGATGGCCATGTCAAGATTGTCCCAATGGCAAGTGATTCCCACTTCCATGTGGCTGAAGAAGACCCTGATCCACGCGGTATGGACGTTTTGGGTGCGGACGGAGAAGTCGCGGGCAAAATCAATGAAATCTGGGTTGATCGCGCAGAAACCTGCATTCGCTATTACGAACTGAAACTGGCTGGATCCACGCGTAATGCGAACCGTCTGTTGCCGGTCAACTGCGTGCGTATCAACAACAACAAGGTACTGGTAAACTCCATTCTGGCCAGTCAGTTCGCCGGTGTGCCGCGCACGAAAAACCCTGATCAGGTCACGTTGCTCGAAGAAGACATGATCATGGGCTACTACGCCGGCGGCCGCCTGTACGCCACGCCGGACAGGCAGGAGCCGTTGATATGACCGAGCATCATGACGACTTCAACTTCGAGCCAATTCCAGGCCTGCCGGAGCTTCCGCCGGAAGAAGAGAGAATACTCTGGCAGGGCAGCCCGTCGCGCAACTCTATGGCGGTGCATGTTTTTCATGTCCGCAAGGTCATTGGCTATTTTGCATTGCTGATGGCAGCGCAGGTGGTGTCAGGGCTGTACGATGGTGCAACCGCAGCGGTCATAACCACTGACCTGGCGGTGCTGGCCGCCGGAGGTGGACTTGGTATCATCCTGCTAAGCGGCCTTGCATGGGGCTATAGCCGCAGCACAATCTACACCATCACCTCGAAGCGGCTGGTCATGCGGCACGGCATTGCCCTGCCAATGTCGATCAATATCCCGTTCAGCAAGATTGATGCAGCCCAGATGGTCGAACATTCAAACGGAACCGGCACCATTACCACGCAGATCACCGCGGACAACCGGCTGGCGTGGCTGGCCTTGTGGCCGAACGTACGCCCGTGGAACTTCAAAGCTCCACAACCGGCATTGCGCTGCATCGAGAACCCGCAGGCAGTGGCTTCGCTTCTGGCCACATCCATGGCTGCAGCCGAGGGCGAGTGCATCAAGGTTGCTCCAGTGGCGGTAAACAACCGGCCTGCAAAAG
>JABDRA010000605.1 GCA_013041995.1 Anderseniella sp.
TTCCAGCACCGGAAACACCTGTTCGCCCAAATTCAATATGATATGGCGCACATCGCTTTCAGCATCCGCATCGGTCAGCCTGAAATTGCCCTGCTCTATCGCCCTGGCAGGCTTGGCCCGGTTGAACAGGTTGATCGAGGGCTTTGAAGCAGACGCCGGTGCCACCGGCTTGCCGCCGGTGCCTTCATGCGCCTTGGCCAGCAGGGCCTCGATTTCATCTTCCAGCGCTTCAAGAGAGCCCCCGCCGTCGCTGGGCTCTTCCAGCCCTTCTTCCTGCTCAGGCAGTTCCAGCATCTCAAACTGCTGTTCCAGGGTGTAAGGCTCCGCCACCACTCGCCAGTTGTCTATCGATCCCGTCGGGCACGGACTGATGCAATCCATGCAGAAATTGCACTTGCTCACATCCACGACGACGTTGTTGTCGTCATGGGTAATGGCGTCGATCGGGCAATGCTCTTCACAGGTGTAACACCGGATGCAGATTTCCGGATCGATCAGGTGTTGTTTGACAAGCGCCGTCATGCGTTTTGCGCGACACCGGAGACTTTCACGTACTCGAAATCACCGGGCTTGTTGTCGATGCCGACACGTGGTGGCGAAATCCAGCCTGCATACTTGCCGGATTCCCATTGCGGCTTCATCAGGCTGTCTATGAAATCACCATCGGCTTTTGACGGGATCCAGTCATCCTTGCGCTTTTCCCATTCTTCAGCCGACAGCAGGTTGCCGTCCGGGTCTGCATGAATAGCCGAGAATTCGCCCTGATGGCGATGGAAAGCCACGTGCGGCAGGGTGATCTGAAACTCCACACCCTCTTTCTTGAGAATGTTGTTCCACCGGTTGACGCCGCCGGTGGCGTCTTTCACATAGTCGTCGCGCAGGCGCATATTGATGGCCGACAGTGCCGGTTCATCGGAAATGACCACCTTGCCGTCGATCAGCCTGAGAACCGGATAGGTGTCGCGCTCAAGCTTGTGATCGTCTTCGATCTTGGCTTCCCGGTAGCGGCCCTTGATGCCTGAGTTGAACGCGTTGGCCGCATTGGTGGAAATTTCCGAACCAAACAAATCCAGCGACAGCGAATAATGCATGTTGGCTTTTTTCTGGATGGTCGGCAGGTCGATGACACCCAGTGCACGTACCCCATTGATATCATACGGGTCGGTGATGCCGGCTTCCTTCATTGCCTCACAGGTGCGCTGGATAGTGCGGCCCACGCCGGTTTCGCCGACGAACATGTGATGGGCTTCCTCGGTTAGCATGAACCGGCAGGTTCGCGACAGCGGATCGAAACCGGATTGCGCCAGTGCCTCAAGTTGCATCTTGCCGTCGCGGTCGGTGAAGTAGGTAAACATGAAGAACGACAGCCAGTCCGGAGTTGCCTCATTGAAGGCACCGAGCATGCGCGGATGATCTTCCGAGCCTGACTGGCGCTCCAGCAACATGTCTGCTTCTTCGCGGCCATCGGCGCCGAAATATTTCTGCAGGAGATACACCATCGCCCACAGATGACGGCCTTCTTCCACGTTCACCTGGAACAGGTTGCGCATGTCATACAGCGACGGCGCGGTTTGCCCCAGATGGCGTTGCTGCTCGACCGAGGCCGGCTCGGTGTCGCCCTGGATAACGATCAGGCGGCGCAGCATGGAGCGGTACTCACCGGGCACTTCCTGCCATGCAGGCTTGCCGGCGTGTTCACCGCAAGGGATGGTCCGGCCTTCTTCTTCCGGCGCCAGCAGGATACCCCAGCGATATTCCGGCATCTTCACATAGCCGAACTTGGCCCAGCCCTTCGGATCAACCGAAACAGCCGTGCGCAAATAGACCAGCGATTCCTGAAAACCTATCGGCCCCATATTGCTCCACCAGTTCAGGTAGCCCGGGTGCCATTTTTCCAGCGCCTTCAGCACGCGCCGGTCTTCCGACAGGTTCACATTGTTGGGGATTGACGTATTGTAATCGACATTGACGAGATCAGCCATACTGCTTGGTCCTCACTAAACACGTTCCATATTGAAGTCAGCGCGCTTGCCCGACCCATATCGTTGCAAAGCGCCATCAGCACCCACCGCATTGGGGCGCTGGAAAATCCAGTTCTGCCAGGCCGTCAGCCGGCCGAATATACGGGTTTCCATGGTCTCCGGTCCGGCAAACCGCAGGTTCGCCTCCATGCCGGTCAACGCGTCAGGCGAGAAGCTGGCGCGTTCCTCGAGGAAAATCCGCACCTCGTCTTCCCAGTCGATATCGTCAAAGGCAAACGTGACCAGACCAAGCTTATCGGCCGCCGATGCGTCCAGTGCTTCGCCCTGTTTTGCCTTTGCAGCTTCAACCGCCTCAGGCTCACCGAGAAACCGTGTCTCAAGCCGCGTGATGCCGTTGCTCATTGGATAGGCGCCAAAATTCAAAGGCCCGAGCGCGATGGTTGCCTCGGGCCGATTGTCGCCTTCAAATTGCCCATCGGCCATATAGGAGCGGTCTGCTGCAAACAGTAACTCCGCCAGCGTTCCGGCAAAACATGAACCCGGCTCCGCCATCACGGCCAGTGTGCGTGATGTCAGGTCCACGCGCTTCAGCACGCGGCGCCAGTACAGCAGCAGTTCGCGCATCA
>JABDRA010000607.1 GCA_013041995.1 Anderseniella sp.
ACCTCATGCTTCGCCCGGACGTCGTGGCGGCATCAAGGAAGCGGAAGTTCAACATCTATCCGGTTGAAACCATCAGCCAGGGTATCGAAGTCCTTACCGGTGCCACAGCCGGTGAGCGCGACCGTTCGGGAGAGTTTCCCAAGGGGTCGGTGTATGGCCGTGTTGAAGCACGCTTGCGCGAGTATGCTCTCACCAGAAAGGATTTCGGGGCCACTCAGCCGCAATCGACAGCGCAGGACGATGACACATGAACAATCAAGGTCAGAAGCCTGACGGCCGCAGGATTGTTGTAGGGCTTACGGCTGCATCAGATGCCGAAAGGACAATTGCTGCCGCTGCAGTTCTTGCCGGTGTCACCGAAGCCAAAATCGTCGGTCTTTTCATGCAAGAAGAAATCATGTTTGAGTTGGCGGAATTTCCATTCGCGCGCGTTCTGGACTTCGACAATCCTGCACCCCGCGAGATTTCACGCCAATCCATGCAGGAAGCATTTGCCCGAACGGCTGCCGTCTGCAAGCGGGTTTTATCGAAACGTGCAGGCAAGGCGCAGGTAAGCTGGTCATTCAGCACCAAACAGGGGGACCTGAACGCGGCGTTTGAGGCAATGGCCGGTTCGGGCGATTATCTCGTCCTGCCGGGCGAAACGCATGGCATGGGCACGCACACCCTGATCCACACCCTTCGCATGGTGCCTGCGGGTGTCGGAGGAGTGGTTGTGGCAGCACTTCATCGCAGAAGCCGGTCAACCGGTCCAATCGTGGCCATCGATGACGGGGATGAAACGGGCGCTCGCACTATTGTTCTGGCAGCCCGCCTTGCGGCTCTCGAGGGCAGGCCATTGCATCTGATTGTGATAGCTGCTGCAGACGCTGATGCCGAGCGTATCGAGGCTCGCGCCGCGACATTGGTTAGCGGCAAACAAACCATGACGACACATCGACATCTGCCAGGCTCTCCACAGTCTATTGCCGCAAGTCTCATTCACCTGTCGCCGTTCTTTGTTGTCGCAGATCTGGACGGTGAGCCGTTCAGAGACGATCAAATTGCCGTTTCGCTGTTCCGTGCTGCCAAAGCTCCGGTGCTTCTTTTGCGCAAATCCTGAACGGCGCTGCTTGAGCAACCTGAACGCTGACCGAATTCCGGTCAATGCCGAGGCAAGGAGTATTCTTGGGAGCCGTTGCCTGTAGTTTAAGTGCCGGAGACTTTTGCGGAGTTGCCGACACATTTTCTAGCAGGAAGCAGGTGCCTTTTTCCATGTCTCGCTGACGGCACTGTCAGAAGAATCCGGCTTGAAGCGGGCAGGGGTGTTTTGTCTATCCTGTCGGGACGACAAATTGTTGTGGCAGCTGATTTGAGCGTCATAAATTGCACAGCACCGAGCCTAGTCGCGTCCGTGTCGAGTTACTCTGACAATGCCTTTCTTGCGCCTATTGCGATTGTTCAGCGCCTCGAAACCGATGATCACATCGAGCAGTTCGGTAGTGATCTCGCTCTGGCGAACGGATCGTGTCTCAGCAGTCAGCTCCTCCAGTTGTTCATCAATCGACTGTTCGGCCTGCTGCATCCGCGCAAGCCGTGCGGCGTTTTCCGTCACCAGCGCTTCGGCGGCGGCGCGAAACAGGTCCGTGAACAGATAGCTGCGTATCAGCGCCGCGAAAAGCTGATCCGGCGGCAGGCTGAATTGCGGCAGGCTGCGCGAGGTCCATGGAAGTTTGGCCAGCGCACCGATCAGGTCGGGATCCAGAGGCAGCAGGCCCTGCAATACCGGGGCCTGCTGGCCATGCTCGATGCGCTGCATGAATACCAGTGACACAGCGATGACGCCCGATCCGCTGGCACGGCGGATGCCATCCAGCCGGGTGATCAAGCTACCCGCCAGCCGTCCCAGCCCGTCCGAGGTTGCCGGCGGCAGCAGTGTCGCCTCGGTCAAGATGTTAAGCCCCGTTACGGCATCCTCCATCTGCGCGCCGACGCAGATCACCTTTGCGGCCTGCGGCTTCTCCACAGCCTGCGCGACCACGGCCGCCAAAATCTCGTTGTAGTTGCCGCAAAGCCCGTGGTCGGACCCGAAAACGATAATGACCGGCACCGCCCCCTGTTCGGGCTCAAGCGGCAGCGCTCCATTGCGACGGAGGAACGAGTGGAAGCCATCAAGCACCGTGTTGCGATAGCTCTCGATTGCTTGGGCTGCCTGTTCGTACGGCAGCGCATTGATTGCGGACATGGTTTTCATCGTGCGCACGATGCCGCGAATGCTGCGCATCGTCCCGGTGCGGTGGTTTAGCAGCTCAAGCGTCTGCGTCATCGGCTCTGACCCTTTCCGCAATCGCCTTGCGCGCAGCCTCAATGATACCGGCGCGATCCTCATCGGCCAATTTCCGGTTCCCTGTGATCTGTGCCTCCAAACCGTGATCATCCGTGCGGATTGTTGCGCGGATTGCATTCATAGCAGCATCCGTCTGCGTCTTGTCCAAGTCGTCCAGCAGCCCCTCCATCGCTGCAACCAAGACCGCCAGTTGTTCGGCTGCAGGCATCGGGTCGCGTTCGGACTGTAGCAATGCTGCGCGCATCGCTTTCCCGCGCGCCAGTCGCGCTCGTGTGGCCTGATCCAGTCGCGTGCCAAACCGGGCGAATTCCTCCAACTCCTCGAACTGGGAAAGTGTTACCCGCAGGTTGCCTGCAACTTCGCGGAACGCGCGACGTTGGGCCTTGCCACCTACGCGCGAAACCGACACGCCAAGATCGACGGCGGGGAACTGATTTTTGCGTACCAGACCGGGTGACAGATAGATCTGGCCATCGGTGATCGAGATAAGGTTGGTCGGGATATAAGCCGACAGGTTTTCGGCCTGTGTCTCGACCACCGGCAGAGCCGTGATCGAGCCGCCGCCCGCTGCGTCGGTAAACTGGCCTGCACGTTCCAGGAGGCGAGCATGGACATAGAAGATGTCGCCCGGAAATGCTTCGCGCCCCGGTGGTCGGCGCAAAAGCAGTGACAATTCGCGGTAGGCATGAGCGTGATGGGTCAGATCGTCCATCACCACTAGAACATCACGTCCCTTGGCCGCAAAACTCTCGGCAATCGACATTGCGGCATAAGGCGCGATAAAAACCAGCCCCGGCGCGTCCTCATCGCCTGCAGCAATGATGACGGAATTATCCATCGCGCCGCCTTCACGGATGGCGCCGATTACCTTGGCCACCGCATCACCTCGCTGGCCAATGGCACAATAGATGCAGATCACGCCGGTGTTCCGCTGGTTCAGGATCGTATCGACTGCGATAGAGGTCTTGCCAGTCTGCCGGTCGCCGACGATCAGTTCGCGCTGTCCCAATCCCACGGGTACGGCAGCGTCGATCGCTTTCAGCCCGGTTGCAAGCGGCCGCACAACGGCGCAGCGGTGCAGGATGTCCGGCGCCTCGGCTTCGATCGGGTGCAGGACTGTCGCATCGACCGGTCCTTTCCCGTCATTCGGGCGTCCCAGTGCATCGACAACGCGACCCAGGAGCGCAGGCCCTACAGGTACGCTGACAACCTGATCAGTCCGGCGCACGTCCTCGCCCAAGGCAAGTTTTTCCGAGGGGCCAAGCAGCACGACACCCAGCCGGTCCGGCTCAAGGTCAAAAACGATCCCGCGCACGCCCGAGGCGAATTCCAGAAGTTCGTCCGACAGCGCGCGCGCCAGACCGGTAACGATGGCGATGCCGTCGCCGACTTCGGCCACGCGACCGATCTCGCTGATCTTTGGCGGCGGAGGCGGGCTGTCCAGCAGCGCCTGCACCAGATCAAGGGTGGTGAGCCCTGGAGCGGCATCAGGCTGCATCTGTCAATCTCTTGTTTATGGCCCGTCCTGCGCGCTCCTCCAGCAACGCGTCAAGGCCGTCGAGATAGGTGTCCACCGTCCAGCCGACCTGGGCACCGCCCAACTGCAAGGTCAGACCGGGCGCAACGGACGGATCGGTGTCGAAGCGCACAGTGAAACCGGGGAGAACCGAAGCAATCTTTTTGGTCAGGCGGGCGGACGCTTTGGCGGGCAGCGGGTCACGGGTCAGCACGACAGCCTCACGGCTGTCGCCGGCGGCATTGCGCAACTCATCCGCAACTGTGCCAAGCCGCGCCACGGTATGGTCAATGATCCGTTGCTCCAGCGTTTCATCTGCAAGGTCAGACAACGCCTTGCGTGTCAGGGACAGCAGTGCCTTGGCACCGCTGCGGTGTAAATCAGCTGTATATTTCTGTGCCTCCTCGGCCCGTAGCGCCTCGCGGTCTGCCTGTTCCGTGGCCAACCGTTGGTGTGTTTCGGCAAGAAGGGCGTCGCGTTCAGCTCGGGCTGCCGCCCGTGCTTCATCCAGCGTCTCGGCTCTGCTGGCGCGGAGCACGGAGATCTCGGCATTGTGATCTGCTGCGGCGACTTCGGCCGCCTTACGGATCGTCGCCGCCTCGGCCATGCGGTCAGCGATTTCCTTTTCACGCGCATCGACACCGTCCAGGATCGGCCGATAAAGAAAGCGCTTCAGCAGCCAGATCAGAACCAGAAAATTGACGATTTGGGCTCCGACAGTAATCCAGTCGATCGACATGGCTAGCCACCTGTGCTTTGCGCTGCTGCTTCAACGGCCGCATTCCAGAAGGGGTTGGCGAAAAGCAGAATCATGGCAACGACGAAACAGTAGATCGCAGTCGATTCGATCATGGCAAGGCTGACAAACAACGTTCGGGACAGCGTTGACGACGCATCGGGTTGTTGCGCTATGGCGGTGAGCGCCGCCGCCGCCGCACGGCCTTCGCCAAGCGCCGGACCCAGCGCGCCGAAGGATACGGTGAGGCCTGCTGTGAAAATGGATATGGCCGCGATGATGGAGAGGTCAGTCATGTCTGATCCTTTGCGGTTTGTTTGCTATCGGGCAGCGGCGGTGAAGCGGTTGCCGAGGAGATGTAGACCGTGGCGAGGATGGCAAAGATGTAGGCCTGGATGATGCCGGTCAGCAGGCCGAGCATATCCATCACCACGGGAAAGAAGAACGGCGCCACGCCCAGCAGGATCGCGGCTATTACAGCGCCACTCATGATGTTGCCGTAAAGCCGGATCGCGAGCGAAACGCCACGCGAGAATTCGCTGATTATGTTGAACGGGAGCATGAAGACCGACGGCTCCAGATAGGTGCGCAGATAGCCGCCCAATCCACGGCTGCCGATGCCGAAAAGCGGAACCGCCACCAGGACCGACAGCGCCAGCGCCGTCGTGGTGGAGAGCGAGGCGGTGGGTGGATCGAAACCGGGAACCACCGTTAGCAGGTTTGAGGTGACGATATACAGAAACAGCGTGCCGGTGAAATAGAGCAGCCGCCGGTCGCGGCGTTGTGTGATTTCGAAAATCTGACCCTGAATGCCGTTCACGATAACCTCAAGCGTGGTACGCCAGCGGTCGGGCGGCACATCCGGTCGCAAGTTGCGGGTGATCAGGACCGATACGCCGGTCAGCAGCGCCATAATCAACCAGGTGTTGAAGATCGTACTGTTGACGGCGATGCCACCAATCGCAAAAACGATGCTGTCGTCAGGGGTTAATTCCACCAGGAAACCTCCGTTTCCGCAGGTTGGCGCGCGATGGTAATGGCGGCGAAACGCACGGCCACGAAGGTCAGTACGAAACCGGTCAGCGCCACTGGTCCGCTTTGTGCCACCAGCCAGCCAATGCTCAGCAACGCCACGATGCGCAGCACGCTGCTCAACAGCAGCACTGGCGTCGGGCTTGCCGAGCGCAGTGCCAGATGCATCCCCAAAGCTAGCCCGGCGAAGAACAGCACACCCGCCATGGCCCCGGCGAGTGCTCCCAGCCCGAGAATGCTCCAGTCGATGTCGATCATTTTCCGTCTCCTTCCTTGCCGACCCATGCCCCGGCTATTAGTGTGCCCAGAACCACCCCGGCCAGAATCAAAGCGATGGTCCATGAGAAATCCTGTGCTGCCACGCGATCGAGCCAAAGCCCCAAAAAAGCGCCGCCCACGGTCGGCACGGCAATTGACCAGCCGATCATGCCGAAGGTGCCGACACCACGCAGCGGACTTGGAGCCGGATTGTCGCGCGCGGCCTTTATGCGGCGGGCCCGGTCGCTGATATCCTCCGCCGTCTTGTCA